>JBOHWA010000558.1:0-3651 GCA_050735855.1 Binatia bacterium | reverse complement strand
CGGCCGCGGACGCCGCCGGCGCCGCCGCCCCCGCGGGTCGAGAAGGCCTTCGCCGGCGAGCTGCCGATGAGCTTCGATCACGCCGCCGCGCTGCTGCACACCGGCGGCAGCGGCAAGGCGTCGCTCGGCAAGCTCGTCGTCGCGCTGGCGCAGCCGCTGCTCGGCGCGCTGCCGGCGCGCCAGAAGCGCGCCCTCGAGCAGGCGGTCGGCGATCGGCGCTTCTTCACCGCCGCCGGGGCCACCGGCCTGAACGTGCTGCACAACTTCATCATCTATCCCGTCATCGCCATCGTACTCGGCGCGCTGGTGCTCGATCGCCAGGTGTTCAGCGGGACGCTCAACTATCTGATCTTCCTTGGTGTCGCCGCCGCCGGGTTCGAGACCTGGTGGCGTCTGCGCGAGGGCTTCCGCGGCCGGCCGGCCGATGAGATCGTCTACCGCGCGGCGCTGTACGGCGCGCCGCTCGGACCGCTGCTCTCGCCGGTGGTGCGCCTGGTCGAGACCCGCCAGCAGCAGGGCAGCATCGGCCAGGACGGCTTCACCGACGCGCGCTTCGGCGACAAGCTCGAGCGCGAGCGGCGCTACGGCGAGGTCTACCGCCTGCTCGAGGAGCCGAACGGCTACCTGCTGCAGCTCGAGTTCCCGCGCGTCGTGCCGCCGTCGAATACCAAGGCCGAGCTCGGCGTGCCGGATGTGATGCCCGACTACGACTACGACATTGCCTTCAAGAACGGCGTGCTCACCGTGCGCGGCTCGGTTCCCGATCCGCAGGTGCGCAAACTGGCCGCGGTGTCGTCGGCCTTCCCGCCCGACTTCACGCAGAGCATCAAGCTGCCCAGCCACGTCGCCGGCTTCCGGCACCGCTTCATCGACAAGACGCTGGAGATCGCCCTGCCGAAGAAGGTGTGACCTCCGGGCGCGGAGGCCCGCGCTACCAGGAGCTGGAGGCGGCAGGGCACTGGTCGACTTGCGATAGGCGATAGGCGATAAGCTTCAGCCTATGCCCGCCCTGCTCGGCATCGCCCATCACCTGCCGGCCGACCAGGCCGTCGGCGCCCTGCGGCGACCGATTGCGACCGACCCGGTGGGCCCCTCCGACCTGGCGGTCGAGCCGGCCCGGCGCGCCATGCAGCAGGCCGGCCTGGAGGTGGCGGACACACAGTTCATCATCTTCGCCACGCAGACGCCGGACGTCACCTTCCCGGGCTCCGCCTGCTACTTCCAGCACAAGTTCGGCTGCGACACGGTCGGGGCGCTCGATGTGCGCGGCCAGTGCGCCGGCTTCCTGATGGGCCTGATGACCGCCGACAGCTTTCTGCGCGCCGGCGTCTATGCGCACGTCCTGCTGGCGGCGGGTGAGGTGCAGTCGCCCGGCCTCGACTACTCCGAGCCTGGTGCGGCGACCGCCAGCCTGTACGGCGACGGCGCCGCGGTGGCGATCCTGGGCGCCGACGGGAGTGGCCTCGAGGCCGTCGTCTGCCACAGCGACGGCCGTCATCACGAGCAGTTCTGGATCCAGTACCCGTCGAGCCGCCAGCATCCGGTGCGCATCACCGCGGAAAACCTGCGCAGTGGCGGGCAGTACCCCCAACTGGATCGCCCGGCGCTCGAGGCCTTCGCCGACCGCCACCTGCCGGACGTGGTGCGCGAAGCGCTGGCGGCGGCCGGGCAGGGCGCCGGCGCGGTCGACTGCTTCATCATCAGCCATATCCTGCCCGGCGTCGCCGCGCGCAGCGCCACGGCGCTCGGGTTGGCGGACGGCCGCTGGATCGATGCCGGCGCCGCGCACGGACACCTCGGCGCCGCGACGCTCCCGGTGGCGCTCAGCGAGGCCATGGCGGCCGGGCGGCTCGGGCGCGGGGCGCGCGTCTGCCTGGCGACCTGTGGCGCCGGCTTCGCCTGGGGCGCGGCGGTGGTGACCCTGTGAGCCGCACCGGAGGCGACATGCGCACGGCTCGCATCAGCGGTCTCGGCCGCTACGTCCCGCCCAAGGTGGTGACCAACGACGATCTGACGGCGGTGATGGAGACCAGCGATGACTGGATCCAGCAGCGCACCGGTATCCGCGAGCGGCACTACAGCGAGGGCGACGTCGGCGCGGCCGACATGGGCGCCCTGGCGGCACGCGAGGCGCTCGAGCGCGCCGGGGCGCGCCCCGAGGACGTCGACTGCGTCATCCTCGCCACCCTGAGCCCCGACTACGAGATGCCGTCCACCGCCTGCGTGTTGCAGGACCGCCTGGGTATCGGCGGCATGCCGGCCTTCGACGTCAAGAACCAGTGCTCCGGCTTCCTCTACTCCCTGGCGACCGCCGACGCCTTCGTTCGCGCCGGCCGTTTCAAGCGCGTGCTGGTGGTGGGCGCCGAAGTGCATTCGACCGGCATCGACCTGACCACGCGCGGCCGCGACGTGGCGGTGATCTTCGGCGACGGCGCGGCGGCCGTGGTGGTCGAGCCGAGCGACGACCCACAGCGCGGCATCCTCACCACGCACCTGCACGCCGAAGGCCGCTTCGCCGAGAAGCTGTGGATCGAGAGCCCCGGATCGCGCGCCCGCCCGCGCTTCACCGATGCGATGGTGGCGGGCGACGACAAGAGTGTCTTCCCGCGCATGGAGGGCCGCTACGTCTTCAAGCACGCGATCCAGCGCTTCACCGAGGTGATCAACGAGGCGTTGGCGGCGACCGGCTACACCGCGGCCGACGTCGCGCTGCTGATTCCGCACCAGGCCAACCTGCGCATCAGCCAGATGGTGGCGCTGGGCTTCGACTTCCCCGAGGAGAAGGTCTTCAACAACATTCAGCGTTACGGCAACACCACCGCGGCGTCGATTCCACTGGCGCTGTACGAGGCGGTGGCGGAAGGCCGCGTGCGCGAGGGGGACCTGATCTGCCTCGCCGCCTTCGGCGCCGGTTTCACCTGGGCCTCGGCGCTCATCCGCTGGTGACCGCCGCCGTGCCCGCCGCGCTCGTCTTCACCCAGATGGTGGCGGCGGACCTGCCGCAGGTGATGGAGATCGAGCGCCTGGCGTTCCCGCAGCCGTGGACGCCCGGCCTCTTCCTGCACGAGCTCAAGCTGTCGTTTTCGCGCCTGCACCTGGCGCGCACGGCGAACGGCGGCCGCGACCTGCTCGGCTACGTCTGCTGGTGGTTGGTGGGGGATGAGGTCCACATCCTCAACCTGGCGGTGCATCCCGACGCGCGCCGCGGCGGCACCGGGCGGGCGCTGGTGCAGCGGGTGATCGACGACGCGACCGCCCACGGCGCCGTCAGCGTCAGCCTCGAGGTACGGCGCGAGAACGAGGCCGCCGCGGTGCTCTATCGCTCGCTCGGCTTCCACCCCGCCGGGCTGCGCAAGAACTACTACGGGCAGGGCGAGGACGCGGTGATCATGACGAAGGACCTGCCTAGTGCCGCTTCGCCACCTGCGTGAGGCGTTCCAGCATGGTCAGCAGCTCGCGGCAGTTGTCCTCGATGCGCTCGAGGAAGGTGAGCTGCTCGGGGTTGAAGACGGCGTTCGGGCTCTCGCGCAACAGGTCGACGAAGCCCAGGATGTTGGCCACTGGATTGCGCAGGTCGTGGTCGAGGCCGCGCAGGATCTCGTTGAAGGCTTCGTCGTCTGCGTCGTCGGTCATACGAGCGCAGCCCTGTTT
>JBOHWA010000557.1:0-6965 GCA_050735855.1 Binatia bacterium | reverse complement strand
GCGCCCGGCTGGGACGTCGCCGCGCCCGCCGACCTGCGGCGCGACTGCCCCGACACCGTGGCGGCGATCGCGCGCCTGTTCGGCGAGACGCAGGGCGGGCCCACACGCTGACGCGCGTGGGACTGCCGACCCCCCTTGGTCGTCGGCGCTCAGCGGTTCGGCTTCACGCCAGGCCGTGTTTGCCGGCCCGCGCGGCCTCGATGGACCATGGCGCATGGAGCGGTCACTCGGCCGCGAGCAATGTCTCCTCCTCGGACACGACGGTGACGTCGCCCAGTCGGCGAGGGGGATTGGACAGCATCTCCACCTGGTACCTGCCTGGCGGCAGCTCGAGCGCGTCGCCGTTGACGACGCCGGTCGCGACGACTGCCCCGTCCTTCTCGACTTCGTACGGCAGCCGCAGGGAAGCCCGGAACGCTCGACCCAGCGCCGCACCGTCGGCGGCGTCGAAGTAGCTGCCGCCGCCGATCCGTGCCCAGGTCTCGAATTCCTCCTTCAAGGCCAGCTCGTCGACGGCGAACCCGACGATGTTGACGCGCACGTCGAACCCGGCGCCGCGCAACGACGTGATCGCCGCCCTGGGGTCGCCGTCACACGTTTCCTCGCCGTCGGTGACGAGCACGACGATGGCCGCGCTCTGGGTGCCGGCGAGGTCCTGCTTGACCTGCAGCAGCGAGTCGCCGATCGGCGTCTTGGCGAGGTTCTTCGCCTCGATACGCGTGATCGTCGATACGGCCGCGCTGCGATCGAGCGGGGCCAGGGCGATTTCCAGATCGCTGCGGCAGGCGTTCGCTTCCCGATGCCCGAAGACGCGCAAGGCGAACGGAGCGCCCGCGGGGAGGACGTCACGCGTCAGCTCGATCAGGGCGTTCTTGGCCAGGTCGATGCGCCGCTCGCGACCGAGGCGCTGCAACATGCTCCCGGACGCGTCGAGGATCAGTTCGACGGCGCCGGATCCGGATGCCTTCTCGGCGCCCGACGTGACGCGCAGCGTTCCCGGCACCGTGCCGGGCGAGACGTCGATGGGGGTGCGCGCGAGGACGTGGCTGCTCTGCCCGGTGAGATAGCGAAGCTCGTACGTTCCGGGCTCTTTGGGGGCTTCCAGGCGGGCCGGGCTGCCGCGCTTGGTGTACGCGTAGCTCAGCGTCTCCCGGTCCGGCGTCCCGGTCGCCGCGATCGCGACATAGTCCGCGGCGTTGTTGGGCCCGACCCAGGTCACCTCGAACTTCGAGCCCGCGACGACCGCTGCCGGTCCGGTCAGCGTAGCCGTGACCGCACCGATCGCGAGGGGCCGTTCGACGACGACGGCGTAGGTCTGGCCCGTGCGGTAGCGAATGGCATAGTCCCCGGGATCCTCGGGAACGCGAATCACGACAGAGCTCCCGTCCTTCGTATACGCATACGGGCCGTAGTCGCGATCCGCGGCTCCGGCCTTGTCGATGCTGATGAAGTCGCCGGTTTGGTTTGGCCCGGTCCAGGCGACGGTGATCTCGCTGCCGGCCGCGACGCTTGCCGGCGCGTCGAGAGCCGCCGTGGTCTGGCCGACGGTCAACGGCGCCGAGGCGATCACGCGGTAGGTCTGGCCGAGGTGATAGCGAACCGCATAGGCGCCCGCCTGGTCCGGTGCGCGCAGCTTCGCCGATGTGCCTTGCTTGGCGTAGACGTAGGGTCCGTAGTCGCGATCCGCGGCGCCGGCCTTGTCGATGCTGATGAAGTCGCCGGCGGTCTCGGGACCCGAGAACTTGACCTCGACGGTCGCGCCCGCATCGACTTGCGCGGGGCCGTCGAGCGCTGCCTTGACTTCGGTCACGGTCAGCGGCGCCGATCCCGCGACCGCGTAGCCCTGCGCTCGGTGGTAGCGGACCTGATAGTCGCCCGGTACGTCCGGCACCCGCAATTTCACCGGGTTGCCGCTCTTCACGTAGGCGTAGGTGCCGTAGCTGCCGTCGGCGGCTCGCGGCGCGTCGATGCTGATGAAGTCGAGCGGCGCGGTCGATCCGCCGTGGGAGACGTTGATCTCGGCGCCGGCACTCGCCTCCGGTGGTGCCGTCAGCCTGACGGCCGCCTCCTCGGCTGCGCAGGGGATGGACGTCGCCGAGAACCAGATGAGGATCGCGGCGAGGCCAGGGCCGATTGGTCGAGGGAAGGGCGGCGCCAATCTCAGCCCCAGCCCCGGCGCGCTCAGCAGCGGTGGCATCGCGTGTCGTCGCCGCCGTCGCGGCTCAGCCTTCGCCGAGACTGGAAAACACGCTGAGCCGCCGCGCCACGGTCGCGATCCAGGCGCCCTGACCCCATGCCAAACCGCAAATCGTGCACTTGGGATCGATAGTGCGCGCCGCGAGAGGTAGTCAAGCCTGCATGCCGACGGCATCTGCGCCCTGTCACACCGTATATAGGCACTGCCCCCCCAACAATTTCGATGGACTTCCCCCTTGGCCGAATGGTAGGCCCGTAATTGGGGGAATAAGGGGAAGTGAAAATCAGGGGGGCGGGACTCGTACTCGCGGGCGCTGTTGCGATTGCTTCGCTGTTTGCTGCGCGACCTGTGCGCGCACAAGAGGCGACCAGCGCGGAGCAGAATTGCATCGCCGCCTTCAACAAGGGCGTGCGGCAGGTCGCCAAGACGCAGAGCAAGATCATCGGAAAGTGCCTGCGCGACTTCCGCTCCGGGCGGCTGACGAGCACCACGCCGGAGAACTGCATCCGGCAGGATCCGCAGGGCAAGCTGCAGGCCGCGGTCGACAAGGCCACCGCGCAGACCGCCGACAAGTGCACCGGCGTCACCCCGCCGTTCGGGATCACCACCGTCGGCCCGGCGCTGATCGACGCGGCGCTCAGCCAGATCGATCTCTCGCACAAGGTGCTCGGACGCGACCTCGATATCGGCATGATGGGCACCGCCGCCGGGGCCAACTGTCAGGCCCGCGCCGTCACCGCGCTACTCAAGTGTGAAGACCGCCGGGTGCGCGAATTCCTCAAGTGCCAGAAGACCGGCGCGCGCACCGGGGCGATCACCGACGCGACCAGTCTGGCGGCCGAGTGCCTCGGCGTCGGCACCGATCCGCAGCCCGATCCCACCCGCCGTATCGCGCTCGATTGCAGCAACAAGCTGGCCGACGCGGTGGCGCGCCACTGCGGTGGCATCGACATCGGCACGGCCTTCCCGGCCTGCTACGCCAACGACATCACCGGTGCGGCCGACTGCCTGGAGCGCGAGTCCGCCTGTCAGCTGTGCACCACGCTGAACGAAGTCGACGGCCTGTCGCGCGACTGCGACGAGTTCGACGACGGCAACGGCGGCAACGGCAGCTGCGGCAGCGAGTGCCCCGACGGCGTCGTGCAGATCGACGAGGCGTGCGACGACAGCAACGGCGCCGACGGCGACGGCTGTTCCTCCTTCTGTACCGTCGAGGGCGGCTGGAGCTGCACCGGCGAGCCCAGCGTCTGCACCCTCAAGTGCGCCGACAGCGTGCTCGACAGCGGCGAGACGTGCGACGACGGCGACACCGACGCCGGCGACGGCTGTTCGGCGAGCTGCCTGATCGAGGATGGCTGGAGCTGCACCGGCGAGCCGAGCGTCTGCGAGCGCAAGTGCGGCGACGGCGACGTCGAGTCGGAAAACAGCGAGGCTTGCGACGACGACGACGAGAGCAACGGCGACGGCTGCTCGAGCACCTGCCAGGTCGAGCCCGGCTACAATTGCACCGGCGAGCCGAGCGTCTGCACCTTTGTCTGCGGCAACGGCAGCTTCCAGAGCGGCGAGACCTGCGACGACAACGACGCCGTCGGCGGCGACGGCTGCAGCGCGGTGTGTCAGATCGAGACCGGCTGGCTGTGCTCCGGGGCGCCGAGCACCTGCGCGCCGTTGTGCGGCGACGGCCTGAAGCGCGGCGGCGAGGCGTGCGACGACGGCAACCTGCAGAGCGGCGACGGCTGCACCTTCAACTGTCAGATCGACGCCGGCTTCCAGTGCAGCGGCACGCCGAGCCACTGCGTCGGCACGTGCGGCGACGGCTTCATCCGCGGCATCGAGGCCTGCGACGACGGCAACACCACCAACGGCGACGGCTGCTCGGCGGCCTTCTGCCTGCAGGAACCGAGCTTCGCCTGCGCCGGCCAGCCGAGCGTGTGCGTGGCCAACTGCGGCGACGGCAACCTCGACACGCCGGAGCAGTGCGACGACGGCAACCACACCGCCGGCGACGGCTGCAACCCCATCTGCCTCTCCGAGCCCGGCTATGCCTGCGCCGGCCAGCCGAGCGTCTGCGCCTCGACCTGCGGCAACGGCGTCATCAACGCCGGCGAAACCTGCGACGACGGCAACACGGTGAGCAAGGACGGCTGCTCGGCCAGCTGCAAGAACGAATCGGCCTGGCTGTGCAGCACGCCCGGCACGCCCTGCGCCCCGTTCGAGGTCGTCATCGATACGCCGATCAACGGCCTCTTCACCACCGCCGGGTCGGTGGTCGTCACCGGCCACTACACCACCCTGCCGGCTGGTCAGGTGCAGGTGCTCATCAACGGCGTGCCGGCGAGCTCGCTGAACCAGGGGGCGCGCACCTTCTCGCACACCGTCCCGCTCGCCCAGCCGGTGATCTTCAACCCGGTGCGCGCGACGCTGGTCAACACCGCCAACGGCGACGACGTGCACGACCGCATCACCGTCATCGCCGGCCCGTCGGTGGCCGACGGGTCGTACTCGCCGCAGAGCGTGGCCATGCGGTTGAACGACCGCGGCCTCGACGCCATCGAACCGCTGGTCGCCGGTATGGCCGCCGGCCAGCTCGATCTCGCCACCATCCTGCCCGCCGGGACGGTGCTCATCGACGACTGCTTCATCAACGCCATCGGCTGCTGGGGCAGCGCCCAGGTGCGCATCGCCAACCCGCCGCCGTCGTTCAGCAACCTGACCCTGCAGGTCGATTCCAAGACCAACGTCGTGCAGGGCGACATCCGCGTCTTCAACCTGCGCGTCGACGTCGACATCGACGGCAGCGGCCTGGTGCCCGATTGCGGGCTGCGCCTGACCGCCAGCGTCATGCTGCTCTCCGGCGACTACGCCCTGCAGCCGGCCTCGCCCGATCCCTCCAACGTGGACGTCAACCTGGCGACGCCGATGAACGTGGTGTTCAGCGGCTTCAACGATACCTTCACGTCCGGCCTGTGCGATGCGCCGGTGATCGGCGACATCATCGGCGCGCTGCTGCCCGACATCGAGACGGCCGCCACCGACGGCATCAAGGGGTTCCTCAGCGACCCGGACGGTAGCGGCCCGCAGGACAGCGCCATCGCCGAGGCCATCGAGGATGTGCTCGAGGGCATTTCGATCACCGGTCCGGTCGGCGCCGGCCTGGGGCTGATGCTCCAGTCGCCGCTGTTCGCGGTGACCGAGGATCCGATCGGCATCACGCTCGGCTCCGACTCGCGCTTCCAGGTCAGTGTCGGCACCGGCCCTGGCCAGTGCGTGCCGCCGATCGGCGCGCCCAATCTGACCGCCTCGTACTCCAAGTCGGCGAGCTTCCCGTCCTTCGGGTTCAACACGCCGGTGAGCAATCTGCCCTACGGCCTCGGCATCAGCATCTCGAGCTCTGGCTTCAACCAGTTGCTGCGCGGCCAGACCGAGTGCGGTCTGATGCGCTCGTCGATGACCACCATCGATCTCGACGGCGAGGGCGGCCAGGCGCCGCTGGCGATCGATTCGACGCTGCTGTCGCTGATCGTGCCGGAGTTCTCGCAGCTGCCGCCGGGCACGCCGCTGCGCATCGACATCGCGCCGACGCTGGCGCCGGTGGTCACCGGCGAGGCCGGCCCCGGCGGCGAGTTGACCGGGCTGAAGATCGCCCAGGTCGTGCTCGAGGTCGTGCAGCCCAGCAACGGAGCGGTGTGGCTGCGCGGTGCGCTCGACGCGACCCTGGGCATGAACCTGTTCTTCAACGGCTCCGGCCTGGGTATCACGCTCTCCGAGCCGCAGGAGAGCAACATCCTCATCGCGGTCATCGACAACCCGCTCGGCGCCAGCGAGGCGCAGGTGGAGACGGTGCTGCCGGCGCTGATCCGGCCGCTCATCCCCTCGCTCGCCGGCGCGATCTCCGGCTTCCCGCTGCCGGAATTCTTCGGGCTCAACCTGTCCGGTCGCGAAGTGTCGCGCTCCGGCCAATTCATGGGACTCTATGCCGACCTGACACCGGCGCCGTGAGGGGACGACACGGCACCGCGCTGACCGAGGGCTCACACTTCACCTAACATCGCAGCACTGCACCATTCAGGGGGACCGAGAGAGACAGTTACGCGCGACCGGCCGCGGGGCGGCGGGTCGCAGATCGCACTTCGAACAGATCGGCACGCCGGGGTGGACCCGTGCGCGCGCGGTGACGGCGACAGGAGGAATCATGGGGCAAAAGAAGAACGAACTTCCCACTTTGCGGAAGACGCCGCTGGATTTCCTCAGCCGGGATGAGGCGCAGCAGGCGGTGAAGCCGGTCGCCGCGCTCGATGCCTCCGAGGCCGCCGACGCGCTGCGCACCGAGCCGCACAGCGAGAAGCTGCTGCTGGCGCAGCACATGTCGCACGCGTCGCACGGTTCGCACGGCAGCCATGGCTCGCACGGCAGCCACGGCTCGCACGGCTCGCACGGCAGTCACGGCTCGCACGGCAGCCACGGCTCGCACGGCAGTCACGGTTCGCACGGCAGCCACGGCTCGCACGGCAGCCACGGCTCGCACGGTTCGTGGTGAGCATCATGAGTGCGCACAGCACCGCAAAATTGCACGGAGGCGTCATGGCGTTAGTTCGGCGACAGGGATGGGGATCAGGCGGGGCGCGGGCGCGCGCAGCCTTCGTCGCGGCGCTGGCGCTGCTCGGCCTGGCCAGCAGCGCATCGGCGATCGTGTTCACCGGGCCGAGCTACACGCCGCCCGGCGGCGCCACTTGTAGCGTCAGCGGCGACGCGCGCACGGCCACCGGCG
>JBOHWA010000556.1:0-4328 GCA_050735855.1 Binatia bacterium | reverse complement strand
CCCCGCGGCGCTTCGCCGCCCGTTGATTCCTCTCGCCCACAGAGATTTGCGCGCCCGGATCGATTGGTCTAGTCAGCGGGGTTCTCACATCCTGGAGGCACACGTGGGCGAGAAGGCCATCCGCGTCGGCCTGATCGGCTTCGGCACGATCGGGACCGGCGTCATCAAGCTCCTGCAGCGCAACCGCGCCGCCATCCGCGACACGCTCGGCGTCGGGCTCGACCTGGTGCGCGTCGCCGACATCGACACCAGGCGCGACCGCGGCGTGAAACTCGCCCGCGGCGTCCTGGTTCCCGACGCGCGCGCGGTGCTCGACGACCCGACCATCGACATCGTCATCGAACTGATGGGCGGCACCAACGCCGCGCGCCGCTTCATGCTCGAGGCGATCGCCGGCAACAAGGACGTCGTCACCGCCAACAAGGCGCTGCTGGCCCACCATGGCGACGAGATCTTCCGCGCCGCCGAGAAGGCCGGCGTCGAGATCGGCTTCGAGGCCAGCGTCGGCGGCGGCATCCCGATCATCCGCACGCTGAAGGAAGGCCTGTGCGGCGACCGCAACCAGGCCATCTACGGCATCGTCAACGGCACCTCGAACTACATCCTCAGCCGCATGAGCGGCGAAGGCGGCGAATTCTCCGACGTGTTGAAGGGCGCCCAGGCCGACGGCCTGGCCGAGGCCGATCCGTCCTTCGACGTCGACGGCGTCGACGCCGCGCACAAGCTCACCCTGCTGATCCAGCTCGCCTTCGGGGTGCGGGTGCCGTTCAAGGAGATCGCGGTCGAGGGCATCCGTCATGTGTCGCAGGCCGACATCGCCTTCGCGCGCGAGTTCGGCTACGTCATCAAGTCGTTGGCCGTCGCCAAGCGGGCCGGCGACCGCATCGAAGCCAGCGTGCGGCCGACGATGGTGCCGCGCCGCCACCTGCTGGCCGACGTCAACGGCGCCCTCAACGCCATCGTCGTGCACGGCGAGGCCCTCGGCCCCAGCATGTACCTCGGCGCCGGCGCCGGCATGATGCCAACCGCCACCGCCGTGGTGGCGGATCTCATGGACGTGGCCCGCAACCGCCTGCACGGCAGCCGCGGCCGCATCGCCCCGCTCGGCTATCCGCTGCGCAGCCAGACGCGGGCGCGCACCGTCGGCCTCGACGATCTGCACAGCGAGTACTACCTGCGCTTCATGGTGGTCGACCGCCCGGGCGTCCTGGCCCGCATCGCCGGCGTCCTGGGCGAGAACGAGATCTCGATCGCCTCGGTCATCCAGCGCGAGCGCGAGCACGGCCGGGTGGTGCCGATCGTCATCCGCACGCACGACGCCCACGAAACCGCCCTGCGCCGGGCCGTGCGCGCCATCGACCGCCTGCGCGTCGTCCGCGCCCGCTCGACCGCCATCCGCATCGAAGAGAGCCTCGGCTGAGGCGGGCCGGGCAGGGGGGACCCCCGGCCTGGGCCGGGGTCTGTCGCGAAGGGCACCTCGGCAGTAGGAAATAGCCCCCTCTCTCACTATACTCGCCCCAGCGCTGGTCCTTCGGCCGGCCGGCAGTTGGGACGGGGTGGGGTTGTCATGGATCGGAATCTCGCGCTCGAAGCAGTACGCGTCACTGAAGCGGCGGCTCTCGCCTCCGCCCGCCTGATGGGTCGTGGCAACATCGAAGCCACGGACCGGGCGGGTGCGGAGGCCATGCTGCGCACCTTTCAGTCGATCGCCATCAACGGCGTCATCGTCATCGGCGACAGCGAGAGCCAGGAGGGCGGGGCGCTGCCGGTCGGCGAGCGGGTCGGCAACGGCACCGGCCCCGAGCTCGACGTCGCCCTCGACCCGCTCGAAGGCGCCGCCATCTGCGCCACCGGCGGGTACAACGCGATGTCGATCATCGCCATCGCCGAGCGCGGCGGCTTTCTGCGCTGCCCGAACATGCACATGGAGAAGATCGCCGTCGGGCCCGAGGCGCGCGGCGTCATCGATCTCGACCGCAGCCCGACCGACAACCTGCGCTCGGTCGCCGAGGCGCGCGGCGTCTACGTCGCCGACCTCACGGTCGCCATCCTCGACCGCCCGCGGCACGAGAAGCTGATCGAAGAGGTGCGCAAGGCCGGGGCGCGCGTCAAGCTGCTGCAGGACGGGGACGTCGCCGCCGCCATGGCCACCACCAACCCGGAGTCCGGCATCGACATCCTGATGGGCACCGGCGGGGCGCAGCAGGGGATTCTGACCGCCGCGGCGCTGCGCTGCGCGGCCGGCGACATGCTCGCCCGCTTCAAGCCGCGCAACGACGAGGAAATCGAGCGGGCGCACGAGTGCGGCATCCGCGACCTCGACAAGCGCTACGAGATCGAGGAGATGGCGTCGGGCAGCGTCATGTTCGCCGGCACCGGCGTCACCAACGGCGACTACCTGCACGGGGTGCGCTTCTCCCGCGGCGGCGCGGCGACCAACTCGGTGGTGATGCGCTCGCGCACCCATACCGTGCGCTTCCTGCGCTCCGTGCACCGCTTCGACCTCAAGCCGGACTATTGATGCGCTGTCCGAGTGTCGCCGCCGCGGCACCCGCGCGGAACGGGGAGGGGTAGGGATGGGGTGGGAGTCCTGCTACTCGACACCGCACGAGGTCCAGGCCTATCTGGTCAAAGGCTACCTGGAGCAGTATGGCGTTCCCTGCCTGGTCGAGAATGGCCGCTTCGGGATCAATTCGCTGACCTTCGGGGCCCTCGGTGAGGTGCGCATCCTGGTGCGCGAGGAATGGCTGGACGTGGCGCGCGGGCTGATCCGCAGCCGCGAGAATCACGAGCAAGACGGACCGCGCCTGCGGCTGGTCCGCCGGAGTGACGGATGAACATGAAGCACGCCCACGGCGGCGCGACGCCGCCGGCCGCAGCGCCGCAGCGCTACAGCACGCTCTCCGATATGGAGATCGAGCCGCTGTACACGCCCGACCACCTGAACGGCTTCCGCTACGATCAGCAGCTCGGCGACGCCGGCGCCTACCCGTTCACGCGCGGCGCCTACCCGAGCATGTACCGCGGCAAGCTGTGGACCATGCGCCAGTTCGCCGGCTTCGGCACGCCGGAGGATACCAACCGGCGCTTCCGCTTCCTCCTCGGGCAGGGCCAGACCGGGCTGTCGACGGCCTTCGATATGCCGACCCTGATGGGCTACGACGCCGACCATCCGCGCGCCCTCGGCGAGGTCGGCCGCGAAGGCGTCGCCGTCTCCAGCCTGGCCGACATGGAAGCGCTGTTCGCCGGCATTCCGCTCGATCAGGTGACCACGTCGATGACGGTCAACTGCAGCGCCAGCATCCTGCTGGCGATGTACTTCGCCATGGCGGAGAAGCAGGGCGTGCCGCTCAGCCAGCTCGGTGGCACGATCCAGAACGACATGCTCAAGGAGTTCATCGCGCAGAAGGAGTGGATCAGCCCGCCCGAGCCGTCAGTGCGCGTCATCGTCGACATGATCGAGTTCTGCAGCCAGCACGCGCCGCGCTGGCACCCGGTCTCGATCTCCGGCTACCACATCCGCGAGGCCGGCTCGACGGCGGTGCAGGAGCTCGCCTTCACCCTCGCCGACGGCATCGGCTACGTGCAGGCGGCGATCGAGCGCGGCCTCGACGTCGACGAGTTCGCCCCGCGCCTGTCGTTTTTCTTCAACGTCCACAGCGACTTCCTCGAGGAGATCGCCAAGTTCCGCGCCGCCCGGCGCATGTGGGCGACGATCATGCGCACGCGCTTCGGCGCCACGCAGGAGCGCTCCTGGCTGTTGCGCACGCACGCGCAGACCGCCGGCTGCTCGCTGACCGCCCAACAGCCGATCAACAACGTCGTGCGCGTCGCGCTGCAGGCGCTGGCGGCGGTGCTCGGCGGCACCAACTCGCTGCACACCAATTCGATGGACGAGACGCTGGCGCTGCCCTCGGAGGCCGCCGTGCTGACCGCCCTGCGCACGCAGCAGATCATCGCCGAGGAGACCGGCGTCATCAACACGGCCGATCCGCTCGGCGGCAGCTACGCGGTCGAAGCGCTTACCGATCGGCTCGAGCGCGACGCCTACGCCTACATCGAGCGCATCGACCAGATGGGCGGCATCGTGCGCGCCATCGAGCTCGGCTTCCCGCAGATGGAGATCGCCGACGCCTCGTACCACTACCAGCGCCAGCTCGACAGCGGCGAGAAGATCATGGTCGGGGTCAACAAGCACCAGTCCGCCGACACCACCACGCTGGAGATCCTGCGCGTCGGCAACGACGTCGAGCGCTCCCAGGCGGCGCGCGTGCGCGAGCGCAAGGCGGCCCGCCCGGCCGCCGAGGTGGCGGCGCGCATCGAGGACG
>JBOHWA010000555.1:0-2038 GCA_050735855.1 Binatia bacterium | reverse complement strand
CCGGGGCGGCGTCCATGTGTTGCATGATCGGGGGGTGGGCGGCGAGCGGGGCGCGGGCGGCGAACGGGTCCTGCTCGTACTCGGCCTCGCGCAGCGCGGGCGGCAGCCAGGGCAGCGAATCGAGCGGCAGGCGGTAGCCCATCGGCGAGCTGCCGGGGATGAGATACATGCGGGCGCGGCGGAAGGTCCACTGGCTGCTGCACCAGGCGCCGCCGTTGTCGGTCGGCACCCAGCGCAGCGGCAGCGCGAAGCCGGTCATGGTGCCGAGGCCGCGGCGCAGCAGGGCGGCGAGGCGCTGGCGCTCTTCCGGGTCCTTGAGGTCGGACTGCAGCGGGTCGACGTTGGCCGGCAGCGTCCCTTCCTTCCACAGATAGTAGAAGACGTCCTCGAAGCCCGGCACGACCAGATCGGGCGCCAGGCCGAAGCGCGCCGCCAGCGCCTCGCTGAAGCGCTCGGCCTGCTCGAGGCCGAAGCCGTAGTCGACCGCCTCGTCGGCGAGCAGCTTCTCGTCCTGCCACAGCGGCTCGCCGTCGGCGCGCCAGAAGCAGGCCAGTGCCCAGCGCGGCAGCGGCTCGCCCGGGTACCACTTGCCCTGGCCGAAGTGCAGCACGCCGCCGGGTGAGAAGTGCTGTTTGAGCGCCCGCAGCAGCTCGCCGGACAGCTTGCGCTTGGCCGGGCCGAGCGCGGCGATGGTCCACTCCACCCCTTCCATGTCGTCGATCGAGACGAAGGTCGGCTCGCCGCCCATCGTCAGGCGCACATCGGCGGCCTCCAGATCGGCGTCGATGACGTGGCCGAGCGCGTCGATCGCCTCCCACTGCGCCGCGTCGTACGGCTTGGTGACGCGCGGATCCTCGCGCACCCGGCGCACGACGTTGTGGTAGTACAGCTCGGTCTTGCACTCCTCGGTGTAGCCCGTCACCGCCGCCGCAGAGGAGGGGTCGGGCGTGCAGGCGAGCGGGATGTGCCCCTCGCCGGCGAACAGGCCGGACGTCGGATCGAGGCCGATCCAACCGGCGCCCGGCACGTAGACCTCGGCCCAGGCGTGCAGGTCGGTGAAGTCCGCCGTCGGCCCGGCCGGCCCGTCGATCGCCGCCACGTCGGCAGTGAGCTGCACCAGGTAGCCGGACGCGAAGCGCGCCGCCATGCCCAGGTGGCGCAGGATCTGCACCAACAGCCAGCCGGTATCGCGGCACGAGCCGAGTCGCGACCCGAGCGTCTGCTCGCAGGTCTGCACCCCCGGCTCCATGCGGATGACGTAGCCGATGTCCTTTTGCAGGCGGCAGTTGAGGTCGACGAGGAAGTCGACGGTGCGCCGCGGCCGCCGGTCAACCCCGGCCAGCCAGCGCTGCAGCAGGGGGCCGCGCTCCTTCACCTCCAAGTATGGGGTGAGGTCGGTGGCGAGATGCTCCTCGTAGCGGAACGGCGCCTGCTCGGCCGAGGTTTCGAGAAAGAAGTCGAACGGGTTGATCACCGTCAGGTCGGCGATCAGGTCGACCTCGACGGCGAACTCCGTCGTGCGCTCGTTGAACACCAGCCGGGCGATGTAGTTGCCGAACGGGTCCTGTTGCCAGTTGAGGAAGTGATCCTCGGGCGTGATGCGCAGCGAATAGGCGACGATCGGGGTACGGCAGTGGGGCGCCGGACGCAGCCGCACCTGGTGCGGCGAGAGCGCGATCTCGCGGTCGTAGGTGTAGCGCGTGAGGTGGTTGAGATTGACGTGAATGCTCATTGGCAGGAGGCCCCGGTGCGGCGGACAAACTCCGCCGGCGCAGGATGCAGCCCAAGATCCATGCCGCCCGGGACCGGGTATGCCGCGGCACACATGGAGCGCAGCTGCTGTGCAACCCCGTGCACAGAACTTGGCCACCTGCCCACCCGAGTGGCGGGCCAGCGGCCCGCCCGTGACCGGTGACCAGTGACCGGGCTTTACCTATTAAAAGCGAAGAGCCGACCACGGATTGCGCGGATTGACGGACTTCACGGAAGGACCCCTCAGAAAATCCGTGTGATCGGCTCGTATCCGCTCAATCCGTGG
>JBOHWA010000554.1:0-4949 GCA_050735855.1 Binatia bacterium | reverse complement strand
GGTCGCTCGCACTGCCGGGCGCCGAGCGCCCGGACGGCCAGGGACGGCCGCGCTACCCGCTACAGAGCTGGCGCGCGCGGGTGAAGACCGCGTCGAGCATCGGGCGGGTCAGGCGGCCGGTGAAGGTGTTCTGCTGGCTGGGGTGGTACGAGGTGAGCAGAGCGACGCCGCCGGTGAGGGCGTACTCGCGCGCGTGGCCGAAGCGCGGGCGGGGCGACGGCACGGGGCGGCCGGCGGCGGACCAGGCGCGCAGGAATCCCTGCAGGGCGATGCCGCCGAGGACGACGACGGCGCGCAGGTCGGCGAGCAGGCGGATCTCTTCGACCAGATACGGCCGGCAGGCGTCGACCTCCACCGGTGCCGGTTGATTGCCGGGTGGCGCGCAGCGCGCCACGGCGGCGATGTAGGCGTCGCGCAGCGCCAGGCCGTCGTCGCGGCGCTGCGACGTCGGCTGGTTGGCGAAGCCCGTCGCATGCAGCGAGGCGTAGAGCCAGTCGCCGCTGCGGTCGCCGGTGAACATGCGCCCGGTGCGGTTGGCGCCATGCGCCGCCGGCGCCAGGCCGACGATGAGCAGGCGGGCGGCGCGGTCGCCGAAGCCGGGCACGGCGCGGCCCCAGTAGTCGTCCTCGAGATACTGCCGGCGCTTGACGCGCGCCACCGCCTCGCGATGCGCCACCAGTCGGGGGCAGAGCCGGCAGCGCACGACGCGGCGCTCCAGCCGCTGCCACGCCGCGACGCTCATATCTGCTTCCACACCTTGGCGAGGCTCTCGCCGTGCACGGCGAGCTCCCATTCATGCCTCCAGCCGAACGCCGTGACGTGCGCGGTGTAGCCGGTGGCGCGCAGGCGCTCCGCCAGATTGACCAGCAGCGCCTGGGCCGCGGCCGGGTCGGCTCCGTCGGCGCCGAGGTGGGTGAAGGAGTGCAGGACGACGGTGCGCAGATCGCGCTTGTTGGCCAGCCACTTGAGGTGCTTCAGCGCCTGGCGGAAGACCGTCGCCTGGCGCGCGGGCGTGCAGTCGAGCTGCTCGACGTGCACGAACGCGACCACCGCCTCGTGCACCTCGCCCGCGCCCGGCGATGCCGGCGCGTCGGGCAGCGTCGGCTCGAACGGCTTCCAGGCGAAGCGCTTGGTTTGGAAGCAGAGGAGACGCACGGGCTCGCGAGCGCTCGCCGCGTCAGGTGCCTTCCGCCCACGACGTCAGATAGTGCTTCTGGTCGGACGTCAGCCGGTCGATCTTGATTCCCATGCTGTCGAGCTTGACGGCGGCGACGCCGTCTTCGACCGCCTTGGGCACGTTGTGCACCTTGACCGCCAGCTTGCCCTTGTCGGCCAGCTTGAGAGCCCACTCGGCGCTCAGCGCCTGGGTGGCGAAGCTCATGTCCATCACCGAGGCCGGGTGGCCTTCGGCGGCGGCGAGGTTGACCAGGCGGCCGTCGGCGATGACGTACACGCAGCGGCCGTTGGGCAGGAAGTAAGCGTCGACGAACGGGCGCACGTCCTTCTCGACCTTCCTGGCCAGGCGGCGCAGCGTCTTCATGTCGATCTCGACGTCGAAGTGGCCCGAGTTGCAGACGATGGCGCCGTCGCGCATCGACTGGAAGTGCTCCTCGCGGATGACGTGCTTGTCGCCGGTGAGGGTGACGAAGACGTCGCCGATGCGGCAGGCGTCGCGCATCGGCATGACGCGCAGGCCGTCCATCGCCGCCTCGAGGGCGCGGATCGGGTCGACCTCGGTGACCACCACCTGGGCGCCCATGCCGCGGGCGCGCATGGCGACGCCCTTGCCACACCAGCCGTAGCCGGCGACGACCAGGGTCTTGCCGGCGTAGAGGATGCCGGTGGCGCGCAGGATGCCGTCGATGGTCGACTGGCCGGTGCCGTAGCGGTTGTCGAACAGGTGCTTGGTCGAGGCGTCGTTGATCGCCACCACCGGGATGCGCAGGGCGCCGTCGCGCTCCATGGCGCGCAGGCGGATGACGCCGGTGGTGGTCTCCTCCAGGCTCGCCTTCACCTTGGTGACGAAGTCGGCGTACTCGGTGTGCAGCAGCGACACCAGATCGGCGCCGTCGTCCATGGTCAGCACCGGCTTCTCGTCGAGCACCGCGTGCAGGTGCTCGTAGTAGGTCTTGTTGTCCTCGCCGCGGATCGCGTAGGTGGCGATGCCGTCGTACTTGACCAGCGCGGCGGCGGTGTCGTCCTGGGTCGACAGCGGGTTTGAGGCGCAGAGGAACACCTTGGCGCCGCCGGCCTTCAGGGCGCGCATCAGGTTGGCGGTCTCGGGGGTGACGTGCAGGCAGGCCGCCATGGTGACGCCCTTGAGCGGCTTCTCCTTGGCGAAGCGCTCGCGGATCTTGCGCAGCACCGGCATCGACATGTCGGCCCAGTCGATGCGCTTCTTGCCCTGCTCGGCGAGCGCGATGTCCTTCACGTCGTATGGTTTCTTGGCCATGGCAACCTCGTGGACTCGCGGTGAACGTGGCACGGCGGCCTCGCGCATGCGAGGGCCGCCGCCGGTCAGTGCGCTGCGCCGGCGGCAGACGATCGGCGAATGGATCGGAGCGCGATCAGGCGCTGGCGCGGCGCGGGCCGGCGCCGGCGGCGCTGCGCAAGGCGTCGGCCTTGTCGGTGCGCTCCCAGGTAAAGAAGCCGTCCACCGGCTTGCGGCCGAAGTGGCCGTACGACGCCGTCCGCTCGTAGATCGGCCGCTTCAGATCGAGCATCTCGATGATGCCGCGCGGATGCAGGGCGAAGTGCTCGCGCACCAGCTTGCTGATCAGCTCGTCGGAAACCTCGCCGGTGTCGAACGTATCGATCAGCACCGACAGCGGCTGGGCGACGCCGATGGCGTAGGCGAGCTGCACTTCGCACTTCTTCGCCAGCCCGGCGGCGACGATGTTCTTGGCGACGTAGCGCGCCATGTAGGCGGCGCTGCGATCGACCTTGCTCGGATCCTTGCCGGAGAAGGCGCCGCCGCCGTGACGGCCGAAGCCGCCGTAGGTATCGACGATGATCTTGCGGCCGGTGAGGCCGCAGTCGCCCATCGGGCCGCCGACCACGAAGCGGCCGGTGGGATTGACGTGAAAGACGGTGTGCTTGTCGAGATACTGCTCCGGCACGACCTTCTTGATCACTTCATTGATGACCATCTCGCGCAGGGTCTCGTGGGTGACGTGCTCGGCGTGTTGGGTCGAGATGACGACCGCGTCGACGCGCACCGGCTTGCCGTCGCGGTACTGCACGGTGACCTGCGACTTCGCGTCCGGCCGCAGGTAATCGTACTTGCCGCTGCGCCGCTCGGCGGCGAGGTGCTCGACCAGCTGGTGCGAGAGCTGGATCGGCAGCGGCATCAGCTCGGGCGTCTCGTCGCAGGCCAGGCCGAACATCAGGCCCTGGTCGCCGGCGCCCTGCTCCTTGTGCAGGCCCTCGCCTTCGCTGACGCCCTGCGAGATGTCGGGCGACTGGCGATCGAGGGCGACCATCACGGCGCAGGTGTCGGCATCGAAGCCCATGTCGGAGGACGTGTAGCCGATGCGGCGCACGGTGTTGCGCACCACCTGCGGGTAGTCGATCTTGGCCTTGGTGGTGATCTCGCCGGCCACCACCACCATGCCGGTCTTGGTCAGACTCTCGCAGGCGACGCGGCTGTCGCGGTCTTCGGTGAGCAGCGCGTCGAGGATCCCGTCGGAGATCTGGTCGCACATCTTGTCGGGGTGGCCCTCCGACACCGACTCAGACGTGAAGACGAAGTTCTGCAATGGCATGGCTTTCTCCTACGGAACGCTGGACTTTCGCGGCGGCCTTGAGGGAATCTGCCCCGCAAGCGATCTTCCCCGCTTATTACAGCCCCTGTACAGGGTCAAGGCGTTTCCGGGCGGTGCGCAGCGGGCGCCGTCGCGCCGGTTGTCAGCCGCGCGCGCGCGCTCAGGAGTCTTCTTTGAAGCGCTCGGCCACCAGGGCCGCGATGGCGTCGACGGCGGCCTGCGCGTCGGCGCCGGTGGCGGACACTTCGATGCAGCTGCCCTGCCCCGCCGCCAGCATCATGAGGCCGATGATGCTCTTGCCGTTCACCGTCTGGTCGTCCTTGGTAACGGTGATCTCGGCGACGAACTTGGCCACCGTCTGCACCAGCATGGCGGCGGCGCGGGCGTGCAGGCCGAGGCGGTTCTGGATCTCGAGGGTCGCGACGCAGGCCCCGCCGCCGGCGCGCTGGCTCATCGGCGCATGTCCCGGTGCTGGACCTGGACCCGGCCGCCGCTCCCCGCCAGGGACTGGGCGAGGCGCTCGACCAGGACGACCGAGCGGTGGCGGCCGCCGGTGCAGCCGACCGCCAGGGTGAAGTAGCTGCGCCCCTCGCGCCGGTAGCGCGGCAGGGCAAAGTCGAGCAGCGCTTCGATCAGGCGGAGGAATTCCTGCGTCTCCGGCCGTTCGAGCACGAAGCTGGCAACCGCGGCGTCGCAGCCGGTCCTGGCGCGCAGCTCGTCGACGAAGAACGGGTTGGCGAGGAACCGTGCGTCGAGCACCATGTCGATGTCGGTCGGCACGCCGAACTTGTAGCCGAAGGAGACCAGCAGCACCGTCATCGTGTCGTCCGGCGCCGGGCCGCGATAGAGGCGCTGCAGCTCGTCGCGCAGCTGATGGACCGTCAGGGCGCTGCTGTCGAGGATGCGGTCGGCGCGCTCGCGCAGCTCGACCAGCTCGCGGCGCTCACGTTGGATGCCGGCGAGCGGCCCGGCGTCGCCGCCGAGCGGGTGCGGGCGACGGGTCTCGCTGAAGCGGCGCACCAGCACGTCGTCGCTGGCGTCGAAGAACAGCACCTCGACGCGGTGGCCGGCGCGGCGCAGCTCGTCGATGACGCGCGGGTAGTCGGCGAAGAACTGGCGCTCGCGGATGTCGATGCCGAGCCCAACGCGGCTGATGCGCTCGCGCGAGCTGGTGGCGAGCTCGAG
>JBOHWA010000553.1:0-1774 GCA_050735855.1 Binatia bacterium | reverse complement strand
CGCCAAGGACAAGCCGGGCGCGGCGCCGGGTGCCACGAATGCGGAACGGGCGCCCGAGCCTGCGCCTCGGGAAGTTCTCACGCCTGCGCAGGGATCGCCCCGGCACGCGGCTCCCGACCCACAGGTGAACCTCTGAGCCTCGCGGGCGCTAGACCGTGGCGTCCTCGCTGATCGCGTCGGACATGATCACGCTCAGGTGCTGCCAGTAGACCCAGTCCGCGATCGCGGCTCTCTGCATTGCGGCGTCAACCGCCGTGTGCGCCTTGTGAAGTGCTTGCTCCTGGGCATGGTCGGCGTACTTGATGAACGCCTCGAGGTGGACGATGCCACGGTCCGAGTTGGTGCTCATCAGCGGCTTCGTGAGCTCGAACCACAGCGCCGCCGATTGGTCGTCGGGAGGGGTGGAGTCCGTTGGGGCGGGCGGCAGCAAATCCTGCAGTGAGGCGTCTCCCACCGAGGCGAGGCGCGCGGCGGCTCCAGGAGCGATGATCTCGAGGCGGCTGCGCCCGGCCATCTTCCCGTTCTCGGGGATGTCGTCCTGCTGGAGAACGACTTTCGCGACACCGGGGTCGAAGTTGGCGAACTGTTCCGCGGTGGCGATGACTGCCCGCAGCTTCTGTTCGTGCGCTCTTGCCCAACCCTGGATCGCGAGGATCGGGTACGTGACCCACTTGGCGCGCTCGGTCGCGGGGATCGATTCGTCGGCGGAGGCCATCGTCACCTGCGGGGGCAGGTCGACGCCGTCGGGGATGTAACCGAGTCCGTAGCTGTTGGCCACCACGATGGAGCCGTCAGCAGTGAGGCCAGTGACCCAGAAGAACCCGTAGTGCGGGACGGTGATGTTGAGCGCGGCCGCGATCCGGCGTGCCTGGATGAGGGCGGCGTTGCCGTTGCCTCTTTGACGGCGCATGGCGCCTGCGGTGGACGCCGAAATGGCGGCGTCGCGCTCCATTCGCGTGGGGGACACCGGCACCGGTGCCACGCCGCCTGCGGCGATGTCCGTCCTGCTGGTCGAGGCCGGGTTCACCCCGGGCCCCGTGTTGGACGCGGCGGCAGGCTGCGAGGTGGCGCTGCCGGGCGGCGGAGGTCCCGCGGGCGGCGGCGTGGCCGGTGGTCCGAGCGGCATGGGCGGTGGCATTGGCGCGCCCATGTTTGGCGAGCCTCCGCCTCCACCGCCGGAGAACCCGCCGCCTGCACCGCCGCCGATGCCTCCGCCTCCTCCGCCACCGCCGGTCGATCCGGCCGTGTGCGAGACGGGCGCGGACGCGGCCGGGTCGGTCGGCGAAGCCACGGGCGTGACGGGTGGGGCGGTGGCGGCTGCCGGGGACAAGCCCGGCTGCGGGTGGGTGACGCCCTGTGCGGCAGCAAGGCCCTTCGCGAACTGATCGGCCGGCGCTTGCCCAGCTCCGCCGCCCGCCCCCGCGGTGGCCTTGGCCTTCGGATCTGCTGCAGCCTCAGCCTTGGCCGGCTCAGCGGGAGAGGGGGAACTGTTGCGGCCGCTGGACGCTGCGTTGGTGCTCGAAGGAGACGACGTGCCGCTCGACGGTGAGCCGGTTGAGCCCGAAGACGAGCCGCCCCCGCCGCCGCCCATGCTTGGGGCGGAAGGGGCGCTGGGGGTCATTGGTCTGGCGGCTGTGGGATTAACAGGTGCCTGGGTGGTGTCATGTGACCACCCAGCGCTGCGGACTGTAGGAGTTTGGCCGGCATCATTGCCAGTGTTTGACGCGCTGGCTGGGATGGCCGGGGCTTGGGGTTCTGTGTATCGCTGGCCTGA
>JBOHWA010000552.1:0-1564 GCA_050735855.1 Binatia bacterium | reverse complement strand
CTACTACCCCGACCGCGCCGCCTGCACGACCAGCCTGACCGGCGGCCCGGGCACGCCGCCGCCAGCGCAGGGCAACAACTTCTCCAACTGCTTCAGCGCCGCCCAGCGCACCGACATCCTGGCCTATGTGAAGTACGACTACCGGCTCTCCAGCGACATCACCTGGTCTAACCAGGCCTACTATCACTACGACTACGGGCGCGGCATCGTCGCGGGACCGATCAACCAGGCGGGCCTGCCGGCGCTCTTCGCCACCTACTATCCGAACCTGGTGGTGGGCTCGCCGACCAGCCCGGCGACCCTGCAGAACATCGTCAATCTCTTCGGCGGCAGCGGCAACGAGGTGCGGACGACCGAGTACCGGATCAATCGCGGCGGGGTGATCTCGACGCTGGTCTGGCAGCTTGGCGACCACACCCTCGAGGCGGGCGGCTGGCTGGAGCACAACGAACCTGCGCAGCACCGCGCCTGGTACCCCTTCACCGAGGCCAACAACGACCTCACGCCCTATGACGAGCCGCGCGGACAGAAGGCCTTCACGCAGTACTACGCGCAGTTCTTCGTGAACGACATTCAGCTCCACATCCAGGACCAGTGGCGCATCCTGCCGAACCTGCTGCTGCAGGGCGGGATCAAGGCCAGCCTGCAGGACGCCAACGGCAAGTTCCTGATCAACCAGAAGAACCTGCCCGGCGTCGCCGTGCCCGTGCAGTATCCGTCAGGCTCGATCACCTCGAACGAATGGTTCCTGCCGCAGGTCGGGGTGCTCTGGGAGCCGACGGAGCACGAGCAGGTGTTCGCCAACGTGCAGAAGAACCTGCGCCAGTTCATCCCCTATGGCGCGGGCAGCAACTTCTACGGCTTCTCGCCCTGGAGCCTGGGCACGCAAGCCGCCTTCGAGCTCTTCAAGTCGACCGTCGATCCGGAGACGTCCTGGACCTATGAGCTCGGCGCGCGCACCCGGCGCGAGGTGCAGGCCGGCCCGCTCACCTCCATCGAAGGGCAGGTCAGCGTCTATCATGTGAAGTTCAGCAACCGGCTGCTGAACATCGCGCCGTTCAACTTCATCAATCCCGGCCCGGCGATCCTGGCCAACGTCGGCGGGGTGACCACCGACGGCGTCGACCTCGCAGCCACCCTGACCTTCGGGGAGCACTTCCACGTCTACGACGCGCTCTCGTACAGCAAGGCCAAGTACGACGACGACTACAGCAGCGGCACGACCGTGGTCGGCGGCGTGACGACGCCGGTGGTGGTCGCCACCGGCGGCAAGCGCGTTCCGCTGACGCCGGACTGGCAGAACAAGTTCATCCTGGGAACCGACTGGGGCGCGTTCTCCGGCCAGCTGAGCGGCGAATACATCGGCAAGCGCTACGTCACCTACCTGAACGACCTGTCGGTGAAATCGACCTTCATGCTGGCGCTGCAGGCCAGCTATCGCTTCACCCTGCCGGACGGCGGGCGCCTGAAGGCGGCGAAGGTCAGCGTCAATGTCACCAACCTGAACGACATCAAGGGCGTGTCGACGGCGGTGGTGACCGGCAACTCAGGCGGCTACCAGGCC
>JBOHWA010000551.1:0-9052 GCA_050735855.1 Binatia bacterium | reverse complement strand
ACCGCGGTGTGCGCGGCGAGCACGGCGCCGAGGGACCCGCGCCCTCCACCAGAGGCACGCCCGCGGTGCAGGACGCTGCCGAGAAGGCGGCACACCAGGGTGTGCGCCGGATTCAAGAGGACCCACTGCGCGCCGTCCGGATGCGGGGGCGGTGCCCCGGCGCACGTGCTAGTTGGTCGCCGTCCAGTCGAAGCGGACGGCCAGCGGCTCGTGATCGCTGAGCGGCTCGCCGTCGCCGTCGACGAAGGTCGCGTCCTGGAACTCCCACGATACCGGGGTGATGGTCAGCGTCGGGCTGCTGCGGAAGAGCCACTTGTCGATGCGGCCGGGCTCTGGGCACGACAGGGCGGCGCAGACGTCGCTGACGCCGGTGAGCATCAGCAGGCGCTGGAACTGCGTCGAGTCGGGCTCCTCGTTGGTGTGCAGGTTGAAGTCGCCGCCGACCAGCACGGGCCGGCCGGCGGAAACGGCGTTCATGAACGTCGACAGCTCGGTGACGCCCTGGTCGCGCAGCGCGTCGTCGTGCGGCGTGCCGCCGGCCTCCATGTGCAGGTTGTAGACGTCGACCGTCGCGCCGCCGGGCAGCGTCATGCGCGTCATGCTGAAGCCCTTCTGTGACAGGCAGTCGGCGGCGCTGTCGTCGCACTCGCTCCAGCGCTGGCGAACGGTGTCGTCGAAGCGGTAGCGGGAGAACATGTTGAGCCCGTCGCTGACCAGGGCGCTCGGCCGGGTTGGATCGGTGCCCAGCGGCAGCGGCGCCGAGACCGAACGGAACGGGTAGGTGCTCGCCGCTTCGAGGATCTCGTGGTAGACGCGCGTCGGCGCCAGCGGATTGGGGTCCGGTGTCTTCCAGGTTTCCTGCATCACCACCAGATCGTAGGCGTTGAGCAGCGGGCCGATCTGCGCGGTGTTGACTGCCGGGTGCGAGCCGGAGATGCCCTCCGGCAGGCCGGCGACGTTGTAGCCCAGCGCCAGGAAGCTACCCGAGCTGGCCACCGGCAGGGTCGTCGACGCGGAGGGCACGCACAGCAGGCCGGACTTCTCGACCGACAGCTGCGTCGTGCCAAGCACGTTCGCCACCTCGATCGCCACCGAGCCCGCCAGCTTGGTGGTCTTGGTCTTGTAGCAGGTGAGATGGTCGGCGGGGTTGGCGATGCCGGCGCCGTCGACGCTCGCCGGGCTGCAGAACAGGAACGGCTTCTTCACCTCGACCGTCACATCGCTGCTCAGGTCATCGTCGAGGTTGCTGAGCGTGACGGGCGCGAACTTGGGCTGCTTCAGATCCTTGGCCTTGTAGCACTTGAACGCATCGATCCCGGCCGCACCAGCCGGCAGCCCCGTCGCCAGCAGCAGCACCGCGGCGAGCATCGTGCGCGCGTATCCCATCGCTCTCATCACAGAAGAACCCCCGTGGGAGAGTAGTACCGTCCCGGCCATGGCAATCGCAACCCAAGAGTCACACCCCCCTGGAGGGCGGGCGCCCTTCAGGGTTGCGTTGTGGAGCTGTGCACCAGGGGCTAGCGTAGCGGGCGATGCACCGGTTGTTGGCCGCCGTCGTCCTCGCCCTCGCCGCGCCGGCCCTGGCCGTCAGCCCCGGCGCGCAGCTCGAGTATGCCGTGCGCTACGGGCCGCTGCAGGTGCTCGAAGTGCGCACCACGGCTCAGCTGCACGAGGGCGACTACGAGGCGACCAGCGAGATGCGCACGGTCGGCGTCGTGGCGCTGCTGTTCCCCTGGGTGTCGACGGCGCGCGCCGCCGGACGGCGCGGCGCCGACGGCCTGCGACCGCAGAGCTTTCGCAACGCCGGCGACTATCGCGGCGCGCAGCGCATGGCGGAGATCGAATACAGCGACAGCGGCGAGATCGCGTCGCGCATCGCGCCGCCGCCCGCCGCCGACGATCGCGAGGCGGTGCCGGCGGCGCTGCAGCGGGCGACCATCGATCCGCTGACCGCCAGCCTGGCGATCGTGCACGCCGGCTGCCGCGGCACGCTGCGCATCTTCGACGGCCGCCGCCGCTACGATCTGCAGCTCGCCGACATGGGCGAGGCCGCTCCGCCGGCCTCGCCGTACACCAGCTACACCGGCGTGGCGCGCCATTGCCGCGCCACCATCGCCCCGATCGCCGGCTTCTGGCGCTCGAGCGCGGCGCAGGATGAGCGGCCGTCACAGCTCGACTTCTGGGTCGCGGCACCGCAACCGGGGCTGATGGCGGTGCCGGTGTACCTCGAGCTGTCGGCGCCGCGCGGCAGCCTGGCGATCCACCTCACGGCCGCACAGCCGCTGCCGGCCGGATCCTGACGCGCTCGAGCGGGGGCACCGGGCTCACTGCATGGCGCGCAGCAGGGCCTGGCGCGCCGCGGCTACGTCGGCCAGCGCCGGGCGGCGGTGCCGCGCCACCTCCGCCGCCGTGAAGGGGACGAAATCGGGCGGCAGCTCGTCGGGGCTGAACTGCCGCAGCAGCCAGTTGAGCAGGGCCGCGGTGCGCGCGTCGTCGAGCTCCGACTGGGCCGTGCCGGGGACGCGGATCAGGTATTCGCGCCCGCCGGGCACGCTGACGAACTTGCCGACCTGCGCGCGGAAAGTGGGTGCAGCACCGGGAGCGCCGGCACCCTCCGGGCCGTGGCACCCGCGGCAGTGCATGACGTAGTCGGTCGCGGGGTCGCCGAGCGCGGGGGATGCCGCGAACCGGCTGGCCAACGCAATGACCGTGAATGCTCTCAGAGAGAACCAAGACAAAGGACTTCACCGTGGAGACGCAGAGGAGCGGAGACACGATGCTGGAGCTGCATCGGTTTTCGTCCAAGCTTTAAATTCCGGACGTTGAGGCAGTCTGCGTCGCGCCGCCATGCACTCTCCGCGACTCCGCGTCTCCGCGGTGAAGTCCGGGTCTTCCGCCGCCCCCGCCCTACTTGTCCGTCGCCAGGCCCAGCACGATCGCCGTCGAGCAGTTGTAGACCACGCTCTCGGTACCGAAGCACCAGTTGATGTCGTTGCTGCGCGGCGGGAAGTAGATCGGCTTGTCGCCCTCGTTGCGGTGGCAGAAGCACAGGCCGCAGACGTGCTTCCCGCAGCAGTCGTTGTACGAGATGATGTAGTCCTTGCCGTCGGCCGGGTTGCGGCAGGTGCCGATCCAGGTCACCGGCGACTGCTCGGTACCGGGCGGGCACGAGCGCGCCGAGCCGCCGCAGCAGCCGCACAGGAAGCCGTCGATGGCGCAGTGGCGCCAGTAGTCGCACTGGCCGGGATCGCCGGCCACGCTGGTCGGGTCGGGCTCACCCGGCGCCGGGGCGCGTGCCGCGCCGGCACGCGCCACCGGCAGCAGCGGCAGCGTGGCGGCGCCGACCAGCAGGCCGCCGACACGCGCGATGAATCCGCGCCGCGAGCTGCGCCGCGCCACCGTGCGTGTCCAGCCGGCCACCCAGCGATCGATGGCGTTCATCATCGGCCTCCCTCGCTCACCGGCAGCACGGCGTCGGCCTGCTGGTGGCGCAGATACTCCTGCACCGAGGCGACGCCGCGCGCCATCGCTTCGAACAGGCTGTCGACATGCTCGCGCGTGTTGACCAGCCCCTTGGCGCGCAGCACACCGGCGGCATCGATCAGCACTGCGTGCGGCAGCTTGCCGACCTGGTAGGCCAGCCCGAGCTCGGTCGACAACACGTAGCCGCGCTCGTCCAGTCCGTGGCGGCGGACGAACGCCTCGTGCTCGGCGCGCGGGCCGTCGCTGGCCAGTAGCAGGCGCGTCCGCCCGCCCTCGGCGCGCAGCACCGAGTCGACAATCGGCAGGATGGTCTTGCACACCGGACAGCTGGGCGAGACGAACAGCAACAGGGTCGACCGCCCGTCGGTATCCGGTCCGCCGACGCGCAGCGACCGTCCCGCCCAGTCGCGCAGCTCCAGGCGTGGCGCCGCCTCGCCGACGCGCGGCCCGTCCGCCCCGAGCAGCGCCCCGGCCGGTGCGACGCGCTCGTTCAGCACGCCGACCTGGCGCACCAACGCCACCACCACGGCAGCCAGCACCAACACCGTCAGCCAGAGGACGATGGTCGAGACCAGCAGCGCCTCAAGCATGCGACCCCCCGATCTCGGAGGGCTCGGCGCGCCGCCGCAGGCGCGCCGCACCGGGCGCGTTGGCCAGCAGACCGTCGGCCGCCGCGTAGAGCAGCGCCAGCGACGCGACGGCCGCGACCAGCGTGCCGCCATCGAACCAGGTCAGGGAGCGCCCCGACACCGGCAGGGCGGCGAGCAGGGCGACAGCGGCGAGCAGGCTGTTGCGCCAGACCAGCGCGGGGCTGATCATCTGGCGCCGCGCCGGACCGCCGCAGCCGCAGTCGAGGTCGCGCCGCCCGCGGCGCAGGTTCACCGCGATCGCCCACGCGTACAGGCCGAGCAGCAGCGCCGCGCCGAGGCTCGCCACCGGCGCGACGCGCGGCAGCCACAGCCCGACGGCGAGGCCCAACTCGCCGGCGATCAGCAGCGCCCCGGCCGGCACCGCCCACAGCGGCGGCAGCAGCTCGTAGCCCTCGACGGCGCGACGGAACGCGTCGATGTCGCGCAGCTTGTGCACCGCGGCCGAGGCGAACAGCAGCGCCAGGGCGCCGCGCGCGACGAGGCTGAACAGCGGATCGATCATCCGCCGCTCCGCGCCGGCCGGCCGTACGGGGCGAGCAGGATGTCGCTCGTCCAGCCGGTCGGCAGGACGCGGCGGACGAAGGCGCCGGTGCGCCCGTCGTAGACGCCGATGGCGCCGGTGAACTGCGAGGCGGTGAGCAACAGCGGCGCGTCGTCCTGCGTCACCTGCACGAAGCCGACCGCGGCCGGCACGAGCTGGTCGATGAGCCAGTCGCCCAGGCCATTGAACGGCGCCGGCCATGCCTGCCCGAACGTCACCGGGAAGCCGTAGACGGTGAGGCCGGGGTTGACCAGCGGCACGCGCAGCAGGCGCTGGCGCGTGGCAATATCGTAGATCCACACCTCCTCGCCCGGCTCCTTGTGCGTATCCGGGCCGCCGCGGTGCATGAGGGCATAGAGACGCCCGCTCGCTTCGTGCACCGCCAGGTGCTGCAGGCCGCCGATGCGCCAGTGCTCCGCCCGCTCGGCCGCGGGGACCAGCGGCCAGGGCTCGCCGGCGACCAGTTCGCTGCCGCTCACGTCGATCGGATGCACCAGGCTGGCAAACGAGACGAACAGCCACTGGTCGCCGAAACGCACCGCCTTCTCGGTCAGCGGATCGGTCCTGGGATCGAACACCGGCGCGCTGACCGTGCGCGCCGCCTCGCTGCCGTCGGCGTTGAGGCTGACGGTGAACAGCGAGCCGTCGGCGCAGATCGAGAAGAAGCGGCGCGGCCCGGCGGCGTAGACCAGGCTGCAACCCGGCAGCGTGATCTCGCCGGCGAAGCGGCGCTGCACCACGTCGACGATGCTCAGCGAGGTGCCGGTGGTCCAGTTGAACACGGCGGCGAACTGCTCATCGTCCGACAGCGCCGAATGCGCCAGGGCCACCGCATTGGTGGCGCGTTTGGGCGGAATCACCACCTCGCCCACCGGCGCCAGGGTCTCGCCGTCGTAGAACTCGACGACGTCGGTGCGCGTGCCACGCGTGCCGCGCGAGTAGTAGGTCGCCGGCAGGTAGAACTCGTTCCGGCCGCGCGGGAAGAGCGGCAGGATGGTGCCGTAGCCACCGTTGACCATGCCGAGGAAGCGGCCGCCGTCGACGTCGATGAGCGCGATGCGGTTGAGGATCAGATCCGCGACCCAGGCCCAGTGCGGCGACGGCGGCATCGCCAGCCGCTCGACCTCGCCGGTGGCCTCGGACGGCACCTGGGCGCGCGCCGGGACTGCGCACAGCAGGAACAACAGAACGACTACCGAGTGACGGCGCACATCGGAGTCCTAGCGCATGGCCGTCGCGCGCGGCAATCGCTGCACGTCCCGATCGTCCCGACTTCGTTCTGCGCCGCGCGATTGAGACCGCCGTCGTGCGCCAACGTCTTTCCGCTTGCTGCCGGCTGGTGAGCGTGATTTGCGGCCTCCAGGGGGAGCGCTCATGACGGGCAAGGGAATGTGGCGCGCGGCTGTGCTGGCGTTGGTGCTGGCGGCGCCGGCGAGCGCGCAGAATCATCCGTTCGGCTCGCATCCGGTCGCCTACGCCGCCGGGGCGATCACGCCGAGCCACGTCAGCCAGGCGGGGCTCGATCAGGCGGTGCGCGACTTCTACGACCTGTGGAAGGTGCGCTACCTGGCGCCGGCGTGCGGCGTCGGGCGCTACGTGGTGCTCTCCAAGACCCAAGCCGGGAATCTGACCGTCTCCGAGGCGCACGGCTACGGCATGCTGCTGGCCGTGCTGATGGCCGGCCATGACCCCGACGCGCGCGCCATCTTCGACGGCATGGTCACCTACTTCCGCGACCACCCGTCGGTGTTCACGCCGGGTCTGATGGCCTGGTACCAGAAGAAGTCGTGCGCCAGCGCCGAGGGCGGCGACAGCGCGTCCGACGGCGACCTCGACATCGCCTACGCCCTGCTGCTGGCCGACAAGCAGTGGGGCAGCTGTGGCGCCATCGACTACCTCGCCGAGGCACAGAGCGTCCTCGCCGCCATCCGCAGCGCCGAGGTCGACCCCAGCGGGCGCTACGTCCTGCTCGGCGACTGGGCGACACCGGGCGATCCGACCTACCACGCCTCGACGCGCACGTCGGACTTCATGCCCGGACATCTGCGCGCCTTCGCGGCCGCGACCGGCGACAGCGACTGGACCGACGTGCTCGACCACACCTACCAGGTGGTCGACAGCATCCAGACGACGTACAGCCCGTCGACCGGCCTGCTGCCCGACTTCGTCGTCAACCCGCTCGGCAGCGCCGCCCCCGCCGCAGCGGAGTTCCTCGAAGGGCCGAACGACGGCGACTACGACTACAACGCCTGCCGCGATCCGTGGCGCATCGGCACCGACTTCGTCATCGCCGGCGAGGCGCGCGCCAAGACCGCCGTGCAGCGCATGACCACCTTCTTCCGCGCCGACACCGGCAACGATCCCGGCGACATCCAGTCCGGCTATCAGCTCGACGGCAGCCTGAGCCCCGGCGCCGACTACCGCTCGATGGCGTTCGTCGCGCCGCTCGGCGTCGGCGCCATGGCCGACGCCGCCAACCAGGCATGGCTGAACGCCATCTGGGACCTGGTGGTCGCCACGTCGGTCGACGATGAAGCGTACTTCGAGAACACGCTGAAGCTGCTGTCGATGGTGGTCATGTCGGGCAACTGGTGGACGCCCGCCGCCGTGGCCGGCGGGTGCGTGCCGCAGGGCACGCCGATGTGCAGCGACGGTGGCTACCTCGGCAACGCACAGATCAAGCTCACCGGCCTGCTCAGCGGCCCCGCGGCCCAGGCGCTGCAGATCAAGGGCTCGGTCTTCTTCCCCGCCGGCATCCCGGTGGCGGCGCCGTACAGCGGCGGCGCCCAGATCCTGGTGGAGGACGTCGGCAGCGGCAACAGCGCCGTCTTCGAGCTGAGCCGCTTCACCAACGCGGTGCCACCGGCAGCCGCCGGCAACTGCAGCGGCGACGACGGCTGGGACGTCCGCCCGACGACGACGACCTACCGCAACCGCTCCGGGCTCCTCGATCCCCCCACCTGCACCCCAGGCAGCGCCCGCGGCCTCGACCAGCTGCGCCTCAAGGCGCGCAGCACCAACCAGATCGACTTCCTGGTCAAGACCAAGCGCTCGACCATCGCCACCCCGGTCGGCCCACTGCGCGCCACGCTGGTGCTGGGCCACACCCAGGCCGCCAGCGACACGGGCCAGTGCGCCATCGGCACCGCCCTGCCCTGCACCGCCAACAGCAGCGGCAGCAGCCGCAAGTGTAGGTAGCGAGCCCCGCCGGGGGACGCTCGAAAGATGGGCAGGCGGTGCTCTCGGAGGCGGCACCGCACGCGGCCGGCGTGTGCTGACGCGAGCGCTTTCGCCCGCCGGCGATTCGGCATGCGGCGTGCTTCATTGTGCGCTCGTGATGAGTGCGCGGGCAGTAGTTCCTGTCTCCCTCGACCCGGTCGACCTCTCCCGCCAGCACCATGCGCTGCGCGTCGAGATCGCCGAGTTGCGCGGCATGATCGACAGCCGCCTGGCGCCGCAGCGCAACGATCGCTACCACGCCATGCTGGCGGTCCTGGTCGGCCGGCTCGGCGATCGTCTCAAGAGCCACTTCGAGGCCGAGGAGTGCGACGGCTACCTCACCGCGCTGGCAGCCGACCCGGCGCTGGCCGACGATCTCGAGCGCCTCGGCGCGGCGCACGCGACGCTGGTCGCCGACGCGCTGCACCTGAGCGACGTGTTGCGCGCCGCCGACGCACCGCCCGACGCCGTGGCGCGCGTGCTGCGCTGGCTCGACCTGCTGCAGCGCCACGAAGCCGACGAGCACGACGTCGTCCAGCGTCACCTGACCCGCGTCTGATCCCTCACGCCGCCCGCTTGCGCAGGACCAGATAGGCCGCGCACGCCTGCAGCGTCGGATCGGCCTCGGCGGCCAGGATGCGCGCGAACAGCGGCGGCATTTCGCCCTCCAGCCGGCTGAGGTCGACCAGCAGCAGCATCGGGAACAGCCGCCCGGCGATGCCGCGGTGCAGCACGTCGAAGCGCGCCTCGGCCAGCGGCACGATCTCGTCTGGCCGCACGCCGCAGAACGGGCTGAGCTGATCGAGCGGCGGCGCCGTGAGCGGGCCGCTGCCGCGCCGCAGGTGCGCCGGCACCTCGGCCAGCAGCCGGTTGATGCGCGCCAGGCGGTGCGGACTGAACTGCAGGCGCGCCTCGCCGATGTAGTCGTGGACGACGAACAGGCCGCCGGGGCGCAGCGCGTCGGCGACGCAGCCGAACAGCCGCTCGAGGTTGACGACGTGGTGCAGCGTGTTGCTCGACCAGATGACGTCATAGTGCGCGGCGCGAAAGCGCGGAAAGTTGAGATCGGCGCGGATGAAGCGCACGCGCCGCGCCCGCGCCGACCACGGCCGCCCGCCGAGTCGGCGCCGCACCGTGGCGATCACGCCCGGGCTGAGGT
>JBOHWA010000550.1:0-1538 GCA_050735855.1 Binatia bacterium | reverse complement strand
CAGGATGTAGACGTTGCCTTCCGTGCGGTCGCTGACGATGATGTCGTTGCCGTTGATGCCGTCCGTATCGGCGATCGCGATGCCCAGCGGTTCGGTGCCCACGGCGCTGAACTGGGGCTCGTCGAGCGTCCCGTCGCCGTTGCCCAGGATGACCCAGACGCCCTTTTCGCCCCGATCGGTGACCGCGATGTCCAGCTCTCCGTCGCCATCGATGTCGCCGACCGCCATGTAGCGGAGCTGGCGCCCGAAGCGCGATGTCACGGTGCCGGTGGCAAAGCCGTTCAGGCCACCGCCAAGCAGCAATGTGACTTGCTTGTCCCGCGGACTGACGACCGCGAGATCGTCAGCTCCGTCGCCATTGAAATCGCCCACCCCGAGGTATTCGGGTGCCCGTGAGACGACCAGCGGCGGCAGCGCTTCGAAGAGGAGCTGGGCGGAAACCGGGCCTGCTGCGCATAGCACAGCCCCGGTTGCCAAAGCGGCAACCCAACCACGCATTTTCACCCCCATCAGCGAAACGTTACCCAGAAAACAACTGTAGAACCACGATGGCACATGGGTTTTTGTATTGCCAACAAAAACCACGGCCCTTTGAAATGACGCATTGGCGCGTCATTTTGTGGCAGCAATGCGGTATCGGGGCGGACGACTTGCCTCACCCCACAGGTGACTGTTAGTCCCTCGGCGGTGACCGTTCGTCAACCCACCTGGTCGATTGGCGCACGCGTCACCTGGCGCGTCATCTGCGCGTCCGTCGCCATGCTTCTGGCGCTTGGCGCCCCCGCCGCGGCCCGCAGCTACGCCGAGCGGGTCACCGAGCGCACGCTGCCCAACGGGCTCAAGGTGATCCTGCTCGAGGATCACAAGGCGCCGGTGACGGTGTTTCAGATCTACTACCGGGTCGGCTCGCGCAACGAGGTGCTGGGCCATACCGGCCTGTCCCACATCCTCGAGCACATCATGTTCAAGGGCACCGAGAAGGTCGCGCCCGAGGATTACAGCAAGATCATCCAGCGCAACGGCGGCCGCACCAACGCGTTCACCTCGCAGGACAACACGACCTACTTCGCCACCCTGGCCAGCGACCGCGTCGGCGTCGTCATCGACCTCGAAGCCGACCGCATGTCCAACCTGAAGCTGACCGAGGCGATCTTCCTCCCCGAGCGCGACGTGATCATGGAGGAACGGCGCCTGCGGGTCGACAACAACCCGGCCGCCGCCCTGTTCGAACAGCTCAGCGCCACCGCCTACTCGGCCCACACCTACGAGTTCCCGATCATCGGGTGGATGTCTGACATCGCCCAGACGACCCTCGAGGACGCCCTGCGGCACTACCGGACCTATTACATTCCCAACAACGCCTTCATCGTCGCCGTCGGCGACTTCGACAGCGCGGCGCTCATCGAACAGATCTCCGCCGCCTTTGGCACGATCCCCAGCGGCCCGGCGCCCCCGGCCGTGCGCGCCATGGAGCCCGTGCAGCAGGGCCTGCGGCGCGTCGAGCTCAAACGCGAGGCACAGCTCCCGTTCGTCAGCCT
>JBOHWA010000549.1:0-1794 GCA_050735855.1 Binatia bacterium | reverse complement strand
GAGGATGTTCTGCACCGTCTCTTTGCCGAGGTAGTGATCGATCCGATAGATCTGCGCCTCCTCGAACATGCTGTTGATGAAGCTGTTCAGCGCCACGGCGCTCTCGAGATCGCGGCCGAAGGGCTTCTCGCAGACCAGACGGGCGCGCCGGCGATCCTCGGACAGGCCCGACTTGTGCAGGTGCCTGGCGATCATCTGCACGACGGTCGGCGGCGTGGACAGGTAGAAGATGCGCGTCGCCGGCTTGCTCCACCCCTTGTCGAGCGTGTCGAGCGTGGTCGAGAGCTGCGCGTAGGGCGCCGCATCGTCGAAATTGGCCTGCGTGTACGCGATGTGTGTGCTGAAGGCCGTCCACTGCTCGTCGGTCGCCTTGCCGGTGCGACTGAACTGGTCGATGCCGTCGCGCGCGTGCTGCAGATACTCGGGCAACGGAAACGGCTTGCCGTCGATGCCGATGATCTGAAACTCGGCCGGCAGCCACTGGTCGAGCCACAGGTTGAACAGGGCCGGGATGAGCTTGCGCCAGGCGAGGTCGCCGCCGCCGCCGAAGATCACAAAGGCCGTTGGGTCCACTGCCATATCCGCGCCGCCTCCGTCCGCGCCGCCTCATAGCATGGGCCGCTGGCAGCGGCGATGGGGAGTCGGATCGTCCCCGCTCACGCCGCCTGGCGCTCCGCGACGCGCGTGCCCTGCTGCTGGATCAACTTCGCCACCAGCCCCGTCCACCCGGTCTGATGGCTGGCGCCGAGGCCGGCGCCGTTGTCGCCGTGGAAGTACTCGTAGAACAGCAGGTAGTCGCGCCAGTGCGGATCGTGCTGGAAGGTCGCCTGGCCACCGAAGACCGGGCGGCGGCCGTCGCCGTCGCGGGCGAAGAGGCGGATCAGCCGTTGCGAGAGCTCGTCGGCGACCTCGGTGAGGGTGAGGTAGTGGCCGGAGCCGACCGGACATTCCACCGTGAAGTCGTCGCCGTAGTAGTGGTGGAATTTCTGCAGGGCCTCGATCAGCAGGTAGTTCATCGGCACCCAGATCGGGCCGCGCCAGTTGGAGTTGCCGCCGAACAGGCCGCTGGTCGACTCGGCCGGCTCGTAGCACACCGAGTACTCGTGGTCGTTGACGCTGAGCACGAACGGCTGCCCGGCGTGGACCTTGCTGACGGCGCGGATGCCGTGGTCGCCGAGGAACTCGGTGGCGTCGAGCATGCGCGCCAGCAGGCGCTTCATGCGGTGGCCGCGCACCAGGGCGATCAGGCGGCGCTCGCCGGCGCCGGGCTCCTGCCAGCGCGAGACCAGCTTGGCGAGCTCGGGGTGGTGGCGCAGGAACCACTCGAGCCGTTGCTTGAAGTTGGGCAGCCGGTCGAGCAGATCCGGCTCGATGGTCTCGACCGCGAAGAGCGGCGTCAGCCCGACCAGCGAGCGGATGCGCATGCGCTCGCGGCGGCCGTCGGGGTGGTGCAGGATGTCGTAGAAGAACTCGTCGGTGTCGTCCCACAGGGCGATGCCGTCGCCGCCCATGTTGTTCATGGCGCCGGCGATGTAGAGGAAGTGCTCGAAGAACTTGGTGGCGATGTCCTCGTACACCGGGTTGGTGCGCGCCAGCTCGAGCGCGATGGTCATCATGTTGAGGCTGAAGACGCCCATCCAGCTGGTGCCGTCGCTCTGCTCCAGGTAGCCGCCGCCGTGGCCGCAGCCGACCTCGAGGACATCTTTGCCGGCGAGATCGACTTGCGTCGCGACCCGGTGGTAGAGCTGGATCGAGTACCGGTTGGGCTCATCGGCGTCATCGAGCGTGATCGCC
>JBOHWA010000548.1:0-6496 GCA_050735855.1 Binatia bacterium | reverse complement strand
GGATTGTGGTTGTACGGCAAGTCGCCGTCGGCGAGTGTCGTCCAGCACGACGGAGCCGTCAACCTGCCGCCCGCGGAACCTGCCGTCCGCGGAAATGTGCCATGCCAACCTGCGACGAGCAGGCTTGCTGGAATGACGACACGGTGGCAGCCGGTCACGGGTACCCGACTGGGACGAGGTCACTATTGAGGTGCACCCTTGCCGTCGTCGACGCCGTCCGATGGGGAGACGCAGGCTATCCGACCGACTCCGGTCTCTCCGCGCCGCCGGGCGCCGCAGGTTTGATTGACCGCCGCCGCCGCGCAGCCTAGTCACCTTCCCACATGAGCGCCACGGACGCCCCGGACAAGAAGGGGCCGGGAGGGCGACGACCGCGGCCGACCCGAAAAGCATCGTCGAGCTCGCCGCTCGTCGGCGCCATGCTCGCGGCCACGACCGAGACGCTGCGGCTGATCAGCGCCCATCCCGGGGACCTGACGACGGTGCTGCACGGCATCCTGGCCAAGGCCGCCGAGCTCTGCGGCGGCGAGGCCGGCTCGATCACTCTCGATGAGGGCGACTGCATCCGCTACGTGGCGTCGCACGGGCCGGCGATGCAGCCCTACATCGGCACGCAGCAGAAGCGGGATACGCTCGGCGCGGATTGGTTCACCGTCTCGCCCTCGGGGGCGTTCCACGCCGACGACTTCGCCGCCACGACGAGGGGCAACGCCTACTTCGAGGAGCTCGCGACCGTGGCCCGCGTGCGCAGCTATGCCGGCGTGCCGCTCACCGCCGAGGGTGTGGTCGTCGGCGCGGTGCACATGTACCGCCACGCGGTGCGGCCGTTCAGCGAGGACGAGCTCACGGCCCTCGCGCCGTTCGGAGAACAGGCGTCGCTGGCGGTCGCCAATGCGCGGCTGTCCAACCAGCTCGACGAGTCGTTGCTGCGGCAGCAGGCGATGGCGGATGTCCTCGACGCGGTGAGCACCGCGCGGGTCGATTTGCAGCCCGTGTTCCAGCGCATCGCCGCGCATGCGGGCCGCCTCTGCAACGGCAGCGGTGCGATGATTTTCGTGCGTGAGGGTGACGGCGTGCGCTTGGCGGCAACGAGTAGCGCCGCCGCCGCGCTGTGGGAACACGGCCCGCTCGACGACACGTCGGCGAGCGGTGAGAGCATCCTCACCGGGCGAGTGATCTCGATCCCCGATTGGGCTGCTCGACCGGCCGACCAGTACCCCTTGTCGCCCGTCGCGCGATCGTACGAGGGGGAGGTGTTGGCGGTGCCGATGCTGCGCGATGGAGCGGCGCTCGGCGCGATCACCTTCAGCCGCCCGAAACGGGGCGGCTACACGGACGCGGAGATCGCGCTGCTCCAGACCTTCGCCAACCAGGCGGCTATTGCTGTCGACAATGCGCGGCTGCTGCGAGAGATCGAGCGTCGCAACAGCGACCTCGACGAGTCGCTGAAGCTGCAGACGGCCACCAGCGAAGTGCTCGCGCTCATCAGCGCGCATCCCGGTGACCTCATCTCGGTGATGAACGGCCTGATCGACCGGGCGGTTCGCCTCTGCGACGCCGGCGCCGGGGTGGTGTGGCGGTTCGACGGTGATGCCATCACGTTTCTGGCGAGTCCGAGGCATCCGGAAACCGTGGGTTCCTCGATGCCGGCACCCGCCGATCTGAGGGCGCGGCTGAGTGCCGGCGAGACCATCCGCGTCGACGACATGCTCGTGACCCGCGGGCCAGGGCGCGATGTGCCTGACGACGTCCGCAGCTTTCTGGCGGTCGGCCTGCGCGTCGATGGCGAGCTGTACGGCATGTTGGGGGTGAATCGGCACGAGGTGCGCCCGTTCGACGAGCGGGAAGCCAACATCCTCAACGCCTTCGGCGAGCAGGCAGCGATCGCCATCGGCAACGCCAAGCTGTTCAACGACCTCGATGCGGCGCTGGCGCTACAGACCGCCATGGCCGAGGTGCTGCGGCTGATCAGCGAGCATCCGGGCGAGCTCACCACGGTGCTCGAGGGCATCCTGGCGCAGGCTCGCCAGCTGTGCGACGCCGACCAGGGCTTCGTGATTCTCATTCGCGACGACGGGACGGCCGTCGTCGCGGCGCACGACTACCCCGCGGCGCCGTTTGCGGGCCGTGTCTTTCCCGCCGTCGAGAGACTCCAGAACATCGATCGGCCGCTGATGAGGGACGACATCCAGGCCGAGCTCGCGGCCGACGATCACACCAGCATTGCCGAGTTCGTCCGCGAGACGGGGAACCGGAGCGTGATGGTCGTGCCGCTGGTGAGGCAGGGCAAGCATCTCGGCAACTTCCACCTCGCCCGGCGCGCGGTCAGGCCGTTCGCCCCCGCCCAGGCGCCCATCCTGCAGGCGTTTGCCGACCAGGCCGTGATCGCGATCGCCAACGCCGGCCTGTTCAACGACCTCGCCGAGTCGCTCGCCCGCCAGGAGGCGATGACCGACGTGCTCGACGCGGTCAGCACCGCGCGCACCGATCTGGCCCCGGTGTTCGACGTCCTCGCCCGTCATGCCGACCGCCTCTGCGGTGGAACCGGCGCGCTGGTGGCGATGGGTCGAGGCGATGGACTCGTCGCCGTGGCGGGGGCGGGGGTGACACCTGATGCCCTGTCGGCGCTGTCGGCGCTCGGGCCCATGCCGATTGACGACAGCACCATGTTCGGATCCAGCGCACGCCGACGCGAGATCGTCCACATCAGGAACTGGGACGACGAACCGGCGGATCGATACCCGAACGCCCCGAGCCGGCGGGCCGGCGCCAAGAGCGCCCTCGCCATCCCGATGATTCGCGACGGCGTCGCCGTCGGCGTCGTCGCGTTCTCCAGGTTCACCAGCGGCGGCTACACCGATGCCGAGGTCTCGCTGCTGAAGACCTTTGTGGATCAGGCGGCGGTTGCTGTCGACAACGCCCGCCTCCTCATCGAGATCGAGCAGCGCAACGCCGAGCTGGGGGAGTCGCTGGAGCTGCAGACCGCGACCAGCGAGATCCTGGCGCTCATCAGCGCCAACCCCGGCGATCTGCGCAAGGTGTTCGACGGCATCGTCACCCAGGCCGCGCGACTGTGTGATGCCGACGGCGCAAGTATCCACCGGGTCGAGGATGACGAACTCGTGCTCCAGGCGACCAGTTACGAGCACCTCCAGGACAGCATCGGGCGCCACCGTTCGCCGCGTGGTCGGGAACACGAACGGACCGCCTTGCGCTTCGTTGACGATATGGCCGCCGTCAGGCCGCGTGTGCCGGCGGAAATCCGGAGCTGCCTGCTGGCGCCCTTGATCGTCGCCGGCGAGCCCTACGGCGTCCTAATGCTGACGCGGAGGGAAGTGCGGCCGTTCGAACCGCAACACGGGCGCATCGTCCAGGTCTTTGTCGAGCAGGCGGCGATCGCCATCGGCAACGCCAAGCTGTTCAACGACCTCGATGCCGCGCTGGAGCGGCAGACCGCGATGACCGAGCTGCTCGACGCCGTCAGCACCGCGCGCACTGATCTGACCCCGGTGTTCGACGTCCTCGCCCGTCAGGCCGATCGACTCTGTAGTGGAACCGGCGCGACGGTGGCGATGCGTCGAGGCGATGAGCTCGTCGCCGTGGCGACGGCGGGGACCGGCCCCTCCGGCCTGTCGGACATCGGCGTCATGCCCATCGACGACAGCACCATGGGCGGCGCCTGTGCGCGCCGTCGCGAGATCATCCACATCAGGAACTGGGACGACGTACCAGCGGATCGATACCCGAACGCCCCGAGCCGGCGAACTGGCGCCAAGAGCTCTCTCTCCATCCCGATGATTCGCAACGACGTCGCCGTAGGCATCGTTGGCTTCACCCGCATGACCGTCGGTGGATACACGGACGCCGAGGTGTCGCTGCTGAAGACATTCGTGGACCAGGCGGCGGTCGCCGTGAACAACGCCCAACTCCTCCTCGAGATCGAGCAGCGCAACGCCGAGCTGGGCGAGTCGCTGGAGCGACAGAAGGCGATGACGGAGGTGCTCGATGCGGTCAGCACCTCGCGCCTGGATCTCCAGCCGGTCTATGACGCCGTCGTCCGCCACGCCGACCGCCTCGGCGGCGGGGCGGGCGCCCTCATCGTCGTGCGCGACGGCGACGCGCTGGTCGCCGTCGCCCAGGCGGGCCCCGCCACCTCGGCGGCCGGCGACCGCTTCGCCATCGACGACTCTTCTCCGCTCGGCCATGCGGCGATGACCGGCCAAATTATCCACGTGCGCGACTGGAGCGCACTGCCCGCCGACGTCTACCCGACCTCGCTGGCCCGCGGCGCCGGTCGCAGCAGCTCGCTCGTGGTGCCGATGGTGCGCAACGGGGTGACGGTCGGCGTCGTCGGCTTCGCCGGCGATCGCGTCGGCGGCTTCGCCGACGACCAGGTGTCGTTGCTGCAGACCTTCGCCGGCCAGGCGGCCATCGCCGTCGACAACGCCCGCCTGCTGCGCGAGATCGAGCAGCGCAATACGGAGCTGGCCGAGTCGCTTGAGCTGCAGACCGCCACCAGCGAGATCCTTCAGTTGATCAGCTCGCATCCCGGAGACCTCGACACTGTCCTGAACGGCATCCTGCGCAAGGCGTCCGAGCTGTGCGATGCCCCGACGGCGCGCGTTATGCTGCGGCAAGGGCAGGTGATGCGCTTCGCAGCAGGGTTGGGCGGAAAGGTGGACTTCGCCGACGTGGAGGACCTGGAGATCCCGGTCGAACAAGTCGGTTCGATTTTGCGCGCTCGCAACAACCGGACGCCGTACTTCCTCGACGACTTCAAGGCCACGGCTCGCGACACACTCGGCAAGTGGCTGGCCGAGAAGCACGACACGCGCAGCTTCGCGACGATGGCGATGTTCCACGAAGACGAGTGGATCGGCAACCTCATCCTCATTCGGCACGAGGTGCGGCCGTTCGACGCGAAGCAGGCCCCAATCCTGCAAGCCTTCGCGGATCAAGCTGCCATCGCAGTCGCCAACGCCCGCCTGTTCCAGCAGCTCGAGGAGCAGACCCGCCTCGCCGAGGAGGCCAACGCCGCCAAGGGCTCGTTCCTGGCGACGATGAGCCACGAGATCCGCACGCCGATGAACGCCGTCATCGGCATGAGCGGCCTGCTGCTCGACACCGCCCTGGCGCCGCGCCAGCGCGAGTTCGCCGAGATCATCCGCTCGAGCGGCGAGGCGCTGCTCGGCATCATCAACGACATCCTCGACTTCTCGAAGATCGATGCCGGCCGGCTGGAGCTGGAGACCAACCCGTTCGACCTGCGCGCCTGCATCGAGTCGGCGTTCGATCTCGTCACCGAGCCGGCGGCGCGCAAGGGGCTCGAGCTCGCGTTTCTCATCGATCCGGCGCTGCCGGCGGGCCTGAGCGGCGACGTCACGCGCTTCCGTCAGGTGCTGGTGAACTTGCTCGGCAACGCCGTGAAGTTCACCGATACCGGGGAGGTGGTGCTCACCGCCGAGCCCGGCAGCGAGCCCAATCAGGTGCACCTCGCCGTGCGCGACACCGGCATCGGCGTCCCCGCCGACCGCGCCCACCGACTCTTCGAGGAATTCAGCCAGCTCGACTCGTCGACGACGCGCAAGTACGGCGGCACCGGTCTCGGCCTCGCGGTCAGCAAGCGGCTGGCTGAGCTGATGGGCGGCACCATGTGGGTGGAGAGCGCCCAGGGCGAGGGTTCGACGTTCCACTTCACCATCATCGCCGAAGCGGCGGAGGTGCCGTCGCGGGCCGCGGCGGCGGGCGTGCCGCGCGAGCTGACCGGCAAGCACGTGCTGCTGGTCGACGACAACGCCATCAACCGGCGCATCCTCGATCTCCAGACGGAGGCCTGGGGCCTCCACGGTCACTCGGTGGAGACGGGTGAGGAAGCGCTGGCGCTCGTCGAGCGCGGCGATCCGTTCGATCTGGCGATCCTCGACATGCACATGCCCGGCATGGACGGTCTCGAGCTGGCGCATCGGGTGCGTGCCTTGCGGCCCGACCTGCCGTTGGTGCTGTACACGTCGCTCGGCGGTGCCGAGCAGGTCGACCCGATGTTCGCCGCCGTCGTCGCCAAGCCGGTGAAGCAGTCGCAGCTCTTCGACGTGCTGGTGTCGCTGCTGAGCGGCGGCGCCAGCGAGCGTGCGGCCGTCGACGAGGGCTCCGCCACCGCGCTCGGCGAGCGACATCCGCTGCGCATCCTTCTCGCCGAGGACAACACCGTGAACCAACAGCTCGCCATCCTGCTGCTGGAGTCGATGGGGTATCGCGCCGACGTCGCCGCCAACGGCGTCGAAGCGGTGGAGGCGCTGAACCGCCTGCCGTACGACCTGGTGCTGATGGACGTGCAGATGCCCGAGATGGACGGCCTGGAGGCGACCCGGCGCATCCGCGCCGACGGGCCGAGCCCGCAGCCGCGCATCGTCGCCATGACCGCGAATGCGATGCAGGGCGATCGCGAGGCGTGTCTGGCCGCTGGCATGGACGACTACCTCGCCAAGCCGATCCGCAC
>JBOHWA010000547.1:0-4128 GCA_050735855.1 Binatia bacterium | reverse complement strand
GCGTTCGCCTTCGCGCCAGGCGGCGTCTCGACCGCATGCCCACGCCTTGCACATGCGGCACATGCGGACGTCAATGCGAGGCTGGAGAGAACCAGAGTTGTCAGTCGCATTTTCAGCACGTGGGTTGCCTCCGAGGTTCGACGGGAGTGCGATCGGAAAGGTTGCGTCCAGACGCAGCGGATACACGCTCCCGATGGCGCAAACCACCCGCACTCGATCGGCGGCGCGGCCTAGCCCCCGTTTCCCCCCATTGCCCGTTGCATGATGAGCAGACCCTTGCGTCAGGCGTCAACCTGAAGCGGGCGGGCAGCCGGCCCCGGGCTTCCAATCTCGCCGACACCGGTAGCCTTGAGGTCGTCGCTCGCACTCGGTAGGCACGCCCCAGGAGGTAAGGCCATGGTGCAGCTTCCACTCGTCGGCGGGTGCCAATGCGGTGCGTTGCGATACGCGATCACGCAGCCGCCGTTGATGATCTACAACTGCCACTGCACCAACTGTCAGACGGTCGGCGGCGGTGCGTTCTCCACGCCGGTGACCGTCCTCGAGGCGGGCTTCGGCTTCACGAAAGGCGAGCCGCGCGCCTTCGAGTGGAGCTCGGATGCCGGCAACCGGCGCTTCGGATGGTTCTGCGGCGAGTGCGGCAGCCGCATTGCCCATGGCCAGATCCCGGCCGGCGGCATTCTCAGCCTGCGCAGCGGCACGCTCGACGACACCACCTGGGTCGAGCCGGTCGGCGACATCTGGACCCGCAGCGCTCAGCCGTGGGCGTTGCCGCCCAGCGACCGGATCAGAACCCCACAGCAGCCGACGGACTATGCGCCGTTCGTCGAGCGCTTTCGCGCACAGGGCAGGTTCGCTTCCTAGATGCGCTCGATCGTCGGCGTGGTGGTCATCAGCAGGACTTGCCCAGAAAAGAAAACGCAAACCACGGATTGAGCGGATACGAGCCGATCACACGGATTTTCTGAGGGGTCCCTCCGTGAGATCCGTCAATCCGCGCAATCCGTGGTCGGCTTTTCGCTTTTATGGGCAGAGCCCCCCGCCCCACCACCCGAACGGGGGCGGGGGAAACGCGGACCGCCCAACACTACACGGCGGCGGCCAACGGCCGCCGCTCACTCCTCGATGGAAATGGCCTGCCGCGGGCAGCGGCGCACCGCTTCCTCGACCTTGGCGCGCAGGCTCTCGGGCGGCTCCTCCTGCTTGATCTCGAGGGTATCGTCGTCGTGCAGCAGGAACACCTCAGGTGCGACCTTCATGCACACGGCGTTGGCTTCGCACAGATCCCAGTCGACTACGACTTTCATTCGTCCTCCGTGGTTCGCGGCCATTAATCACGTTTCGCGGCGGCGCCTCAAGCCGCCGCTGGCGTATGGCGGGTGGCTATGGTCAGAGAGATCGCGACGGCGAAGGGGTGATCGATGAGCGATCGGCAGGTGGCATTCATCACCGGCGCGAGCCGGGGCATCGGTCGCGGGTGCGCCCTGGAGCTGGCGCGGCGCGGCTTTGATCTGGTGCTGACGGCGCGCACCGTCACCGGGGCGGAGCGCTACGAGCATTCGTCGACGGTCAAGCGTTCGGCGACCGGGCCGTTGCCCGGCAGCCTCGAGCAGACCGCGGCCGAGGTGCGCGCGCTCGGCGCGGACGCGGCGGTGATCAAGCTCGATCTCTCGGTGCGCACGGACTGGCCGGCGGCGGTGGCGGCGGCGCTCGAGCGCTTCGGCCGCATCGACGTGCTGGTCAACAACGGGCGCTACATCGGCCCCGGCCACATGGATCCCTTCGAGGAGACGCCGGTCGACCTGATCGAGCAGATGATGCTGTGCAACGTCATTGCCCCGCTGCACCTGATCAAGCTCTGCCTGCCGGCGATGAAGCGCCAGGGGCGTGGCATCGTGATCAACGTGACCTCGAGCGCCGGCGACCGCGAGATCGATGCGCCGATTGGCAAGGGCGGCTGGGGCCTCGGCTACTCGCTCAGCAAGGCCGCCTTCAATCGCATGGTCCCCGGTCTGGCCAAGGAACTGCGCCAGTATCAGATCGCCGTCATCGGCCTGATGCCGGGTTTCGTCGGCACCGAGCGCATGGCCATCGAGCTGAAGGACTTCGGCTTCGACGCCAGCGCGGGCCTGCCGGTGGAGAACCCTGGGCGCGTCTGCGCCATGCTCGCCACTGCGAAGAACCCGCTCTACTTCACCGGCAAGGATATCTACGGGCCGGCGTTCCATGCCGAGCATGAAGGGGTGCGCTTCGAGTGATGATGCTGGCACACGGAGACCACGGATTGCGCGGATTGGCGGATTACGCGGACCCTGACCGGCCTTGCGCCCGACCGTACCTTCCTGCGCACCCGGGGTCCGACCTCTGCTCGGCGGATCCGGAATCCGTACCGCCTACGTCGAGCGGATCCACAGCCTTCAATCTCTTCTCTGCGAAATCCGGACATCCGCGCAATCGGTGGTGACGTCCGTTCCTGCGTCCGCATTGAGAAAGGATCCATGCAATGACCACTGTGACCGCGAACGACCATCCCGGCGGCGTGCGAGTGCTCACCCTCGATCGCCCGCCGGCCAATGCGATCAGCGAGGATCTGTTGACCGATCTGAGCGTGCAGCTCGCGGCGGCCGGGCGCGACGAGGCCGTGCGCGCCGTCGTGCTCACCGGCGCCGGGGCGTTCTTCAGCGGCGGCTTCGATCTCGGCGCCGCGCCGCGCGACGCGGCGGCGACGCGGCGCATGAACGAGCTGTATCGCGACGCGCACGCCGCGCTGCTCGGCTTCCCCAAGCCGACCGTGGCGATGTTGAACGGCCACGCCACGGCCGGCGGACTGGTGCTGGTGCTGGCCTGCGACTATCGGCTCGGGCGTCAGGGCGAGTACACGATCGGCCTCAACGAGGTGGCGATCGGCGCCTCGTTTCCGCTCGCCGCCTTCGAGATCGTCGCGCTGCGCCTGCCGCACGCCCGCGCCAGCGAGCTGCTGCTCGGCGCCGCCCTGTACCCGTCAAGCCAGGCGCTGCGCCTGGGCGTGGTCGACGAGCTGTTCCCCGACGACCAATTCGAAGCGACCGTCCTGCGCCGTGCCGCCCGCCTGGGTAGCTTCCCGCGCCAGTCCTACGCCCACACCAAGTGGCGCCTGGTCTCCGCCGCGCTGGCGCGCATCGCCGCCGAACCGGCCGCCGAGGCGGAGCGCGCGGCGGCGGTGTGGATGACCGACGAGAGCCGGGCGGCACGGCACGCGCAGCGAGCGAAGTTGGGGATGAAGGGCGGGGGATGAGCAGGGGTCTTCCCTCAGCGCAGAGGACGCAGAGGACCGCAGAGGACGCTCTGGGAAAACAAAAACTGGAAGGATCGAAGAAGCCCGGCGGGATATTTCGCGCGTGAACCGACCGCGTTGTCTATTGGTCCTCTGCGACCCTCTGCGTCCTCTGCGTTGAAAAAAAGCGGTTGAGGACGCGCACCGCGATCGCTTGTCGCACGCACGGCTCGGCGGGAGCTTCGCCCTCCCGAAGATTGCCTCAGTGGACCGCCATGCGCTGGCTGTGCGCCTTGGTCCACTCGCCGACCATCTGCGCGGCGGCGCTGGCGTCCGCGTCGTTGAGCGCGCGTGCCTGGTAGGTGAGCTCGAGGATGACGTCGTTGGGATCGGGGAAATAGATCGAGAACCAGATGCCGCCGTGGTCGACCACCGGCGTCACGCGCACGCCGTGGTCGAGCAGGCGCTGGCGCCACGCCATCAGCTCGTCGTGCGAGTCGACGCTCATGGCAAAGTGGCGCACCCAGCTCGGCACGTGGTCACGCTTCGGCTTCTCGACCCCTTCGAGGTCGAAGAAGGCGATCACCTCGCCGCTGCGCATGGCGAAGAAGGTGTGCAGGTGCGGCTTGTCGGTGCCCGACTCGGGGTCGTGCTCGCCGCGCACGGCGGCGACCAGCTTGAAGCCCATGATCTCGGTGTAGAAACGGTACGTCGCCGCGGTATCGGTGGTCTGGTAGGCGACGTGGTTCAATGCTCGCGCGGGCTTCAACGTGTCGCTCATCGGTCGGCTCCTTCGTCAGGGTGGCGGATCGTTCGATCATACTGAGCCGAGCCCGGCCGGTGCAATTGCGATTGGAGGGCGCCGGGCCCTCGGC
>JBOHWA010000546.1:0-2416 GCA_050735855.1 Binatia bacterium | reverse complement strand
GGCGGACACCGCCGCGCAGGGCCGCGTCCACCTCGCCATGGCGCGCGCCGTCGTCGAGCTCGCCCGCCTCGGCCCGCTGCTGCTGGTGATCGACGATCTGCACTGGGCCGACCAGGCCTCGCTCGATCTCTTCGGCCACCTGGTGCTGTCGGTCGCCGATGCCGCCGGCCGCGACCCGGTGCCCCTGCTGCTCATCGGCTCCACCCGCCCGCTCGCCGGCGAGCCGGGCCTGGCGCGCGCCCTCGGGCGCTTCCAGCGCGAGGCGATCTGCCAGACGCTCGAGCTCGGCGGCCTCGACGAGGGCGGCGTGCGCCAGCTGCTCGAAGGCCTCGGCCTGGTGCGCGCCTCGCATCAGCTGGTCGCCGCGGTCAACGACGCCACGCACGGCCACCCGCTCTTCGTCCAGGAGGTCGCGCATCGGCTCGGGCGCCGGGCGAGCGCGGCGGCGAGCGGCTACGTCGACGTCGCGGCCGGGCCGCTCGAGCTCTACCTCCCCGACGACGTGGTCGCAGCGATCACCGCGCGCGTGCGCGATCTCGACGACGACGCACGCGGCGTGCTCACCATCGCCGCCTGCCTCGGCGATCCGTTCACGGCGAGCACCCTGGGCGCCGTCACCGGCCGCGACGAGCGCGACCTGGGGCGCGTGCTCGACGACGCGCTGGCGCAGGGCGTCCTGGTCGGCGATCCGGCCGGCTTCCAGTTCGCCCACGCCCTCATCCGCCAGGTCTTCTACGGCGAGCTGCCGGCCGCAGCGCGCCAGCGCACGCACGCGCAGATCGCCGCCGTGCTGGTGCGCATGCACGGCGGCCGTCGCGACGAGCACGGGCTGGCGATCGCGCACCATCTGGTCGCCGCCGGCCCGGCGGTCGATCCGGCGATGGCCTTCACCTACACCCGGCGCGCCGCCGAGCGCGCCTTCGCCGGCTCGGCCTGGCGCGACGCGGCGCGCTACTACCAGGCCGCGCTGCACGCCGACGAGCTGGCGCACCGCCTGACGCCGGCCGAGCGCGCCGCGCTGCACTACCAGACCGGCGTGGCGCACTTTCGCGATCAGGACGCCGGGCCGTGCCTGGCGCAGTTCGAGCAGGCCATCGCCGGCTTTGCCGCCTGCGACGACATACGCGGCCTGGCCCGGGCGCAGATCGGCAAGACGCGGGCGCATCTGACGCTCGCCGCGGTCGGCTACGGCTCGCTGGTCGACCCGGCGCCGCTGCGCCAGGCGGCGGAGCGCCTGGCCGGCGACGATCCGGGCCTGTGCGGCGCGCTGTGGGCCGAGCTGGCGCAGGTCTTCTGGACCGCCCGACAACCGGTCGAAGCCGAGGCGATGGCGCGCCGCGCCATCGCCCAGGGCGAACAGCTCGGGGACGACGCGCTGGCGGCCGAGGCGCAGCGCGCCCTGTGGTTGGTGCAGAGCCAGACCATGGACGTGCCGGGCGCGTTCGACAGCCTGACGCACGGCCTGGCGCTGGCGCAGCGCAGCGGCGACGTGTGGATCGAGAGCCACCTGCAGCAGCGCGTGCCGCTCACCCTGGTCTGGCTCGGACGGCTCGACGAGGTCGGCGTCGCCGCCGAGCGCGCCGCCGAGCTCACCCGCGCCACGCACGACTGGGGCGACCATTCGCTCGCCCTCGGCGCGCAGGTCTGTCTGGCCGTGGCGCGCGGCGATTTCGACGCGGCGGAACGCCACGCACGGCAGGCGACGGTGATGCGCCAGCGCTCGGGCTACCCGTGGGCCGGACCGACGGTGCTGCCGGCGCTGGCCTGCGCCCGCGTGCTGCGCGGCGACTGGGCCGCGGCCGAAGGGGCGCTCACCGAGCTCAGCACGCCGGGCCAGGTCTTCGACGAGCCCGGTCCCGCCATCCTGCTCTCCACTTTCCTGCTGCAGACGGTGGTGCAGGCGTACGCCGATGACAGCGACGCCGGCCGCGCCGCCCTGCGCGAGCGCGTCGGCGGGCTCTCCGCCGGCAGCACCAGCGAGGCGGCCGACGTCTACGCGCTGGGCGTCTACGGCGCGCTGGTCGACCTCGCCGACCTGGTCGCCGACGCCAGCTTCGCCGGCGTGGCGCTCGACCCGCTGGCGCGTGCGCACGAGCGCGGCGTGCGCCTGTCGAGCGGCTGGGTCGGTCTGGTGGCGCGCCAGCTCGGCGTCATCGCCACCCTGCAGCACGCCTGGCCGCTGGCGGCCGGCTGGTTCGACACCGCCCTCGAGCAGGCCACCGCCATGCAGGCGCGGCCCGAGCTGGCGCGCACCTGCCTCGACTATGCCCGCCTGCTGATCGCGCGTGGCCGGCGCGCCGATCGAGCCCGCGCCGGCGCGCTGCTGGCGCAGGCCGGCGGGCTGTGCCAGGCGCTCGGCCTGGTGCCGTTCGCGCGCCAGGCGAGCGTGCTGGCCGAGAGCCTGACGCCCGGCGCG
>JBOHWA010000545.1:0-2077 GCA_050735855.1 Binatia bacterium | reverse complement strand
GCCCGCGGTGGCGCAGGACGGTGCCGAGAAAGCGGTACACGAGGGGGTGCGCCGGATTCGAACTGACCCACTACGTGCATCTGGAGTCGGGAGCCAGCGCCCGACTGCGAGTCTGTTTGCCTCAGTGTTCCGCTTTGGGCAGCATCGGCGGAGTGCTGTGGAGGATGACGACGTGAGGCTTCGACCGAACCCGGGCGTGTACACCGTGCTGGCCGTTGCCCTGCTTGCGCTGACCGGCCCGGCGGCCGCGCGCACGACCGGGATCTTCGGCTACTCCGGCAAGAGCGGCGGGCTCTACTGCAGCAACGCCGGGTTCGGCTGTCATGCCATCGAGAGCGGCACGGTGGCGCCGCTGGTGCGCTTCGAGGGTCCGACGCAGATCGAGCCGGGCGCCGAGGCGACCTACCGTTTCGTCGTCACCACGCAGCAGCCGGCGGTGCAGATCCTGGCCGGCTTCAACGTCGCGGCCAGCGCCGGCACCCTGGTCGTCGTCGCCAACCAGCAGGCGAAACTGCTCAGCGGTGAGCTGACCCACACCGGTCCGAAGCAGAACGACGCCAACGGCGACGCGGCCTGGGAGTTCACCTGGCGGGCGCCGGAGACGGTGGGCGAATACGTCTTGTTCGGCGCCGGCAACAGCGTCGACGACTCGTTCACCATCGATGGCGACCACGGCGCGTTCACCATGATCAGCGTGCGCGTCGGCGACGTTCCAGCGACACCGACGCCCACCCCGACGCCGTTGCCGAGTGGCTGCGCCTGCGACTGCAACGGCAACGGGGCGGTGACCATCAACGAGCTGATCGCCGGCGTCAACATCGCGCTCGGCAACGCCGTCGCGAGCGTCTGCGAGCCGGCCGATCTCAACGGCAACGGCAGTGTCTCGATCAACGAGTTGATCAGCGCCGTCAACAAGGCGCTCAACGGCTGCTGAGCGGCCGACGCACGGGGGCAGCACGATGCGGCGCCTGGCCTGGTGGGTCTCCTGTAGCGCACTGACGCTGCTCACCGCGCTGCCTGCCGCGGCCAACTCGGGCGGCATCACCGGCGTGTCGGGCCGGCCCGGCACCAGCATCTGCAACTCCTGCCACAGCGGCGGCGTGCCGCCCGACGTGCGCTTCATCGGCCCCGGCGAGATGGCGGTCGGCAGCAGCGCGACCTTCCGCTTCGAGGTCGCATCGAAGGTGCCGGTGCAGGACGCCGCCGGTTTCGATGTCGCCGCGGCCGCCGGCACGCTCGCCGTGATCGACGGGCAGGGCACCCGGCGGGCCAACGGCGAGCTGACCCACACCGATCCCAAGGACACCGACGAACACATGATCGCCGCCTGGGAGTTCACCTGGACGGCGCCCACCGCGCCCGGAACCTATCGCCTCTTCGGGGCCGGCAACGCCGTCAACCTGAACCGCCAGAGCAGCGGCGACCGCGGCGCCAAGACGAACTTCGACGTCGACGTCGTCGCCGCCGTCGACCCGACCGCCACCCCGACCCCCTCCCCGCTCCCCCCCACCGCCACCGCGACGCGGACCGTGCCGCCAACCGCGAGCCCGACGCGCACGGCCACGGTGACGCCGACGCGCACCGCCACCGCCGTCGCCACCTCCAGCGCCACAGCCAGCGCCAGCGCGACCCTCACCGCCACGCCGACCGAGGACGCCGGCACACCGACGCCGCCCGACGGCACGCCAGCCACCCCGAGCAGCACGCCGACCGAAGGCGACCCCACCCCGACCGCGCCCGAGTCGACCGCAACCGCGACCGCCGAGGCTTCGCCGACGCCGACGCCGACCGAGGCGCCGGCCTGCGTCGGTGACTGCAACGCCAACGGCCGCGTGTCCATCAACGAGGTCATCCTCGCCGTCAACATCGCCCTCGGCATCCTGCCGGTCGAGCAGTGCCCCGCCGCCGACCGCAACGGCAATGGCGACGTCGCCATCGGCGAGCTGATCGTCGCCGTCGCCGCCAGCCTCGACGGCTGCTGAGCCGGAAAAAGGCGGGACCGCTCTGCCCAAGAAAGCAGAAGGCAACCACGGACTACGCGGATTGAACGGATTTCTGCGCCCTACTCCGTGAAATC
>JBOHWA010000544.1:0-3995 GCA_050735855.1 Binatia bacterium | reverse complement strand
GTCATAGTCGGGGTTCTGGCGCACGGCGCCGATGCGCGCGCCGCCGGCGTCGGCGAGCGCTGCGACGGCGCCGGCCTGATCGGCGTCGAGCACCGCCCCCGGGCTGGGCAGCAGGCCGGCGAGGTCGTAGCGCGGTGCCCGCGCCCGCCCGCCACCGAAGCGCAGCGTGCCCGCCGGCGACTCGCCGGCCGCCGGGAGCGAGAAGATCAGCACCGGCTGGCGCACGACTGCGCCGACGCGCACGTCCTGCAGCGACGGGCTGTCGCCGTCGTCGATCTCGAAGCGCAAACGGTCGCCGTCGACTGCTTCGAGACTGACCTCGAGCTCCTCGACCGCCGTGCCCGGCAGGCGAAACAGCGTCGCCCGGCCGACCAGCCGCGCGTCGCGTCCGGGCCCTTCGTCCCAGACCGCGACGGTGCGGTTGAACAGCGCCGTGGTGGTCTCCAGACGCAGCCCGTCGGGCACCACGCCGCGCGGCCGCGCCAGCTCGATCACCGTGCGGCCATCGTGCGCGCGGCTGGCGATCTCGTCGAGCGGCACGTGCACCGCGGCACGCGGCGCGAAGCCGCGCGCGGTCTCGAAGCGCAGCTGCGGCGCGAGGAAGCCGCCGTCCTCGCCTTCGAGCGTCACCCGCAGCCGTTCGCCGGCCAGTGGCGGCAGCATCAGGCGCCGCTTGCCGGCCGGCGGCGCGTCGAGGCGGAAGATCGAGGTGTCGTCAGCGAGCGGTCGCGGCGCGCCGTCGCTGCCGATCGCCGCCAGCGCGACCTTGCGGATGAACTGCGGTCGCTCGACATCGAAGACCAGCTCCCACGGCGTCGCGGCGCCGGGCGGCGGGTCGATGACGTAGGTCTCGCGGAAGAGCGGCGGCCCGTCCTCGGGCTCGATCGTCTCGCGCTCGGCTTCGATCACCACCGCGTCGAGCGAGCGCACCATCTCCGTCTGCACGCCCGCCGGCGCGCCGGCATCGATGGCAAACGGCACCTCGCGCTCCTGCCGGTCGAAGAGGCGCAGATCGGAGAGATCGGCCTGGCAGCCCGCCAACACCGCCGCCGGCAGCGCCACGCGCACCAACCCGTCGCGCTCGACGAACACGTCGGCTTCGTGCGGAAACAAGCGGCGCAGATCGGACGGTTCCGCCGCCCGCGCCGGGCCGGCGACGAGCAGTAGCCCGACGAGCGAGCACAACGCGGCGCATATCCCAACACGCCCGTTCCGGCTCGCACGTGCGTTGGGGTCGACGATGCGGCTGATCCCGAGGTCCCTTCCCCCCGTGCGGGGGAAGGGACCCTCGAACTCGGCGCTGCGTTGGGTGAAGCGCTGCCGTCCGATCGGCGGCCGCTCATGCTTCCTTCTCCGCCGCCGCGGCGCGGAAGACGAAGCGCTGGTAGGCGAGCGAGACGAGGATCAACGAGACCGCGAGACCGAGCAGGGAGGCGACGCGATAGAGGTCGCGCAGCTCGCCGAGGTCGTAGAGAAACACCTTGGCGATCGTCACCAGCAGCAGGCCGAGGCTCGCCCAGCGCAGGCCGGTGCTGCGCCGTGCCATGCCGACGCCGAGCAGCAGCAGCGCGTAGAGCGCCCAGACGATCGAGGTGGTGAGATCGCGCGCCGGCAGGCGGGCGAAGCTGACCACCAGGGTGTCGCCGGTGGAGAACCAATCGGCGATGGCGAGGTTCAGCCAGACGAAGACGACGATGAGCCCGGCGCCGCCGGTCAGCAGAGCACCGAACGGTCGCGCGCGGACGTACAGCCACTGGCGCTCGATCGGCCACAGGCGGGCGAGCTCGTGGCGCACCAGCACGGTGCTCGCGGCGAGCATGGCGGCGGCCGGCACCAGGTACGTATAGAGCAACCAATTGACGATGCGCCAGGTCGGGCGCGGGTAGTAGTCGAGCACCGCGGGATTGGCCACCAGGCGGACGAAGACCGCGGCCAGCAGCGCCACGCCCAGGTACTTGAGGCCGGGATGATCGAGCCGGGTCCACAGCACCAGCACGGCGATGCCCTCGAGCGCCCAGCCGACGGTGATCCACTGCCGATCGAGCTGCAGCGGAATGGCGACGGTGATGAAGCCGAGCGCGATGGCGGCGAACCAGGCCAGCGTCGCCGTGCGCTGCGCCTCGTCCGGCTGCCACAGCCGGCGCGCGCGGGCGAGCGCGGCCAGCGACACGCCGCCGAGCAGGAGCGGCAGCAGGCCGATCGCGGCGGGGCCGAACTGCAACTCCCACAGGCGGCGCAGGGCGAGGAACCACAGCGGTCCGGCGAGCGCCGCCGCGGCCCAGGCCCAGCGCTGGTAGCGGAAGCGCGCCGCGGTGAGGAACGGCCAGGCGGTGAAGAGCAGCACCGCGGCGACCTGCAGGGCGAGCGCGCGGCCGACCGGCGGCGACGGCGCGAGCGGATTGAACGGCAGGGCGAGCATCCAGGTGTGCTGGCACAGCGCGGTGGCGCCGAGCCCGGCCAACAACCAGAGCCCGAGTCCCAGGCGCGTCGCCGCCAGCGCCGCCAGCAGACCGAGCAACAGCGTCGCGACGAGAAATGGCAGACCGCTGTCCGCGTCCGACATCAGGCCGAGCAGCAGCGCGACCGGGACGAGCGCCGCGGCATGTTCGGCCATGCGTCGCGCGGCGGGCGGGCGCGGCAGCAGGGCGACGGCCTGGAAGACGGCGGCGGCCGCGACCATCAGCGCCAGGTAGGTGCTCAGGCTGGGGAACCACGGCGCTGCCTGGTTGGATTCGCGCAGCGTCGCGAGGCCGAGGGCGACGGCCAGCCCGGCGGCGAGGTGCAGATAGGCGCGCTCGGGGAAGTCGCCGTGGCGAATGAGCAGCGCCGCGAGCCCGGCGAACCCGACCAGCCACGGCGCCAGCGAGTCGGCTTCGGAGCAGGCGGCGATCAGCAGGACGAAGAAGCCGCCGGCGGAGACGAGTGCGGCGGGGGCCGGGCCGTCGAGACCCGCGCGCTGGGGGTGGCGCTCGACAAAGGCATGGAAGGTCAGCGCCAGCAGGCACGACCAGACGGCGAGCTCCCAGGCGAACGGGTTGGACACCGTGCGCTGACCGGCCCACACCGTGATCACCGCGACACAGGCCGCCGCCGCCGCGAGCGCCAGCGTCGGCGGGCCCTGGCGGAGGGAGAGCCAGCCGGCGGCGCAGGCGAGCAGCACGAGCAGCGCGGCAACCGGCGACAGGGAGGGGCCGAAATCGGCGTCGACGGCGAAGTAGAAGGCCAGGACGAAGGGGAACAGCACCGCTGCGGCACCGGTGAGGCGCGATTGCCGGCTGTCGGTGCGCGTCGAGGCCGCGGCGAAGGCGAGCGCGAAGACGCCGAGGATGACCAGGCCGAGCCAGAGCCGCTCGGGGTCCATGCGCAGCCCCATCCAGGCGATCTGGTAGAACGCGGTGCCGGCGAGGCTGAGCCACGCCAGCATCGGCCAGCCGCGCCGCTGCGCCAGCAGCAGGACGCCGAGGTCGAGCAGCAGGAGGTAGCCGAACAACCCGATCGGGCGATCCGCACCGGTCGACAGCAGCAGCGGCGTCGCGAAGCCGCCGGACAGGCCGAGCACCGCGATCACCAGCGCCTGGTGCCGCGCCGCCAACACGCAGCCCGTCGCGGTGACCGCGATCATGAGGATGAAACCAGCCGCCATCGGCACCAGGTCGTAGCGCGCGCTGGCCGCCCAGAAAGCGGCGTAGAGCAGCGCAAGGCCGGCGCCGGCCAGCGCGTTGGCGGTGCCGGCGTAGTTGCGGCGCAGCGACCACTCGGAGCCGGCGATACAGCCGACGCCGACCAGTGTGCCGAGCACGACGCGCAACCACGGCGGGATCAGCCCCTGTTCGATCGAGTACTTGAAGAACAGCAACCCGGCCAGCGCGAGCGCGATGCCGCCGAGGATCGCGGCGCCGCGCACGCCGAAGAACTGTTCCCAATCGATCGTCGGGGCCGGTGCGGCGGGCGGCGCGGGCGGCAGCGGCGCGGGGGCGTCGTCGATTGCGATGGGC
>JBOHWA010000543.1:0-3136 GCA_050735855.1 Binatia bacterium | reverse complement strand
GGATCAGCACGGCGCCGACGGAGCGGCGCCCTCCAGGTCTGCTCGCGCCACGCGCGCGCTGACCGTCGACCGCGGCCGTGATCATCTGCTAGCCACATCGGCATGGACCTCTCGCGCGTTTCGACCGTGCTGTTCGATCTCGGCAACACCATCCATCATCTCGACCATCGCTTCATCGCCGAGGTGATCAGCACCCACGGAGTGCCGGTGGGCGGCGAGCAGGTGGCCGTGGCGGAGTACCGCGCCAAGGCAGAGGTCGACGCGCAGCTGCGCGCCCGGCGCAGCGGCAGCGACTCGACCCGGCAGCGCTCCTACTTCGAGACCATCATGGCGGCGCTCGACGTCCCGGCGGCGCAGGTCGAGCCGATCCGCGTCGCGCTGCACGAGGCCAACGCGCGCGACTGCCTGTGGCGCGTCCTGCACGACGACACACCCGCGGTGCTCAGCGCCCTGCGCGCCCGCGGCTACACCCTCGGCATCGTCTCCAACGCCGACGGCCGCGTGCTCGCCGCGCTGGCGGCCTCCGGCATCGCCGAGCACTTCGCCGCCGTCGTCGACTCGCACGTCGTCGGCGTCGAGAAGCCCGACCCGCGCATCTTCGCCCTCGCCCTCGAGGCCTGCGGCGCCGCGGCGGAGGCCGCCCTGTTCGTCGGCGACATCTACGAGATCGACATCGCCGGCGCCCGCAACGCCGGCCTGACCCCGGTGCTGATCGACCCGCTCGGGCTGTACGGCGAAGTGGATTGCCTGCGCATCGACCGCCTGGGGCGCTTGCTGGAGCTGCTGCCACCCAGCGCCGCCCGCTGACGAGACCTGGAGGGCGCCGGTCCCTCGGCGCCGGGGGTGGGGAGCGGGGCGGTCGCGGTGCCCGTCGCCAACACGGCGCCGAGGGACCGGCGCCCTCCAGCCGGGGCTTTCGGCCCCGGTTGACCCTTCCACCTCTCGGTTGGTAGCCACGACCGCATGACCAGCACAGCCAAGACGGGCGCCCTCAGCGGGATTCGCATCATCGACATGTCGCACCAGGCCGCCGGGCCGTGGGCGACGACGCTGCTCGGCGACATGGGCGCCGACGTGATCAAGGTCGAGAAGGCCGGCCGCGGCGACAGCATCCGCCACGCCGATCGCTCCGGCCGCCTGCCGCCGAAGATCGGCGGGCTCAACTTCCAGGGCCTGAACCGCAACAAGCGCGGCATCTGCGTCGACATCGGCGCCCCCGGTGGGGTCGAGCTGATCCACCGCCTGGTCAAGGACGCCGACGTCTTCGTCGAGAACTTCCGCCCCGGCGTCATGGACCGCAAGCGGCTCGGCTACGAGGACCTGAAGAAGATCAACCCGCGCATCATCTACTGCTCGATCACCGCCTTCGGCGAAACCGGCCCGATGGCGCAGAACCCGGGCATGGATCTCATCCTGCAGGCCACCGGCGCCATCATGGGCCACACCGGCGAGGAAGGCGGCCCGCCGATCAAGTCGGCCCCGCCGGTCGCCGATCTCAACACCGGCGTCTACGCCGCCTACGCCGTCTGCGGCGCTCTCTTCGCCCGCGAGCGCAGCGGCGAGGGCCAGCGCGTCCACGTCGCCATGCTCGACGCCGTCCTGTCGCTGTTCGCCGACAACGCCGCCAACGTGCTCACCGACGGCACCAAGTTCGGCCGCTTCGGCAGCGGCCACCCCGACCTGGTCCCCTACCAGGCGTTCCAGGCGAGCGACGGCTACTTCATCGTCGCCTGCCTGACCAACGCCTTCTTCAAGCGCCTGTGCGTCGCCGTCGAGCGCCAGGACTGGCTCACCGACGAGCGCTACGCCTCCAACCCGGCCCGCGTCGAACGCCGCGCCGAAGTCGTCGGCCTGCTCAGCGAGATCTTCCGCGCCCACCCCTGCAAGCACTGGATCGAGCTTCTCACCAAGCATGACATCCCATCCTGTAAGGTCATGACTTTGGATGAGATTCTCGCCGATCCGCAGATCGAGGCAAACCATCTTATCCACAAGCACTACGACCCCATCCGGGGCGATATCGTGACCCTCGGCCCGCCGGTGCAGATGTCGGGCACGCCGACCATCCACGAGCGCGTCGCGCCGATGCTGGGCGAGCACACCGAAGAGGTGCTGCGCGAAGCGGGCCTCGCCGCCGAGGAGATCGACAGCCTGCGCCAGGCGCAGGTGATCAACTAGGGCGAAGAATTTTCACCACAGAGGCACAGCACCACAGAGACAAGGAACCAAAAAAAACGAAGAGAGATTCACCGCGGAGACGCGGAGGGCGCGGAGACGCGCAGCTCGGCTCTGCGTCCTCCGCGTCTCCGCGGTGAGTTTCCTTCTTGGTTCTTCCTCTCTGTGTCCTCTGTGGTGAAGATCCGGCTCTTCATGCGTGCGGTCGTGTTGAGCGCCAGGCGACTGCCACGGCGCCGGCCACCAGGGCGCTGGCGAGCACGAAGGGGGCGCCGGGCATCTGGGATGCGCGCGATGGATCGATGGCGCGGGCGAAGGTGAGGGTGAACAGCCCGGGGCCGATCAGACCGGCGACGCCGCGCAGGCTGCTGTTGGCGCCCTGCAGCTGGCCCTGCGCGCTGGGCTCGACGCGCCGGGTCATGATCTGCTGCGCGCTGGCGCCCGCCACGCCCCACAGCGCCTGCAGCGGAATGGCACACCACAACAGACCGCCGCGCTGGGCGAGGCCGTAGACAGCGAAGGCGAGCGCGCCACAGGTCAGGCCGAGCAACAGCGCGCGGCGCTCGCCGAGCCAGGTGACGATCGGCTGCACCAGCCCGCCGGAGACCACCATGCCGGCCAGGCCGACGCCGGCGAGGAACAATCCGACCGCGCGCTCATCCCAGGCGAAGCGGTAGCCGGCGAACAGCACGAACGTGCTCGGCAGGACCTCGTGCGCGATGTAGCCGAGGAAGTTCGCCGCCGCGAGACCGAGCAGCTGCGGGTGCGAGCGCAGCAGCTGCAGGGCACCGATCGGGTTGGCCGTGCGCCAGCGGAAGCCCGCCCGGCGCTCGCGCGGCAGCGACTCGGGCAGGATGAAGTAGCCGTACAGGGCGTTGGCGAGGCTGCAGGCGCCGGCGACCCAGAACGGCAGGCGCGCGCCGTACACGCCGAGCAGCCCGCCGATCGCCGGACCGAGGAC
>JBOHWA010000542.1:0-17364 GCA_050735855.1 Binatia bacterium | reverse complement strand
GTGACTCACCGCGAGGCTGACCTGAGCCTCAAACAGATCCACTACCCGCCCGCGGCTCGCTCGATATTGCGCGCCGCAGTCTGCTCCCTCCCTGGACAGACCGTCTCGGGTTGCATAGGCACCCCGTCAGGCGCGGCTGAGACGCACGGCGCGCCGCACGGCGGGAGGCCGGACGGACGTGAGCACGCAGTCGAGGGAGGTTCTCGTGATCGGCGCCGGCATCGCCGGGCTGACGGCCGCGCGCGACCTCGTCATCGACGGGTACGACGTCGCCATCCTCGAGGCGCGCGACCGCATCGGCGGCCGCATCTGGACCTCGCATGAGCTGGGCGTGCCGGCCGACCTGGGCGCGTCGTGGATCCACGGCTTCGAGGACAATCCCATCGCGCGGCTGGCGCGGCGGCACGACATCAAGATCCTGCGCACCGACATTTCCAGCGTCACCCCGGCGCGCTACCGCTCGGTGGCGCTCCACGACGAGGACGGCCGCCGTCTCAACGACGCCGAAACCGTCGAGATGTCCGAGCTGATGGCCGACTACCTCGACTTCATCGCGATCAAACAGCAGGAAGGCGTCGAGATGTCACTCCTGGCGGTCGAGGAGGCGTTCGCGGCCTCCGCCGGGTTCGACGCCGAGCGCCGCCGCCGCTTGAACTTCATCGCCCGCACCTACCTGGAGCACGAATGGGCGGGCCCGCGCGCCGAGGTGTCCCTGCTCGAGTTCGACAAGACCCTGGGGTTCGCGGGGCATGACCGGGTGTTCCCCGAGGGCTACAGCCAGATCACCGACCGCCTCGCCGAGGGCACCCACATCCTGCTCGACCACGAGGTCAAGCAGATCGACTATTCCGGCGCGCGCGTCGACGTACTGACCAACCACGGCAGCTTCCAGGCCAACCACGTGCTCGTCACCGTGCCGCTGGGGGTGCTGCAGGCCGGCCGGATCGCGTTCAACCCGAGTCTGCCGCGCGACAAGCGCGAGGCGATCCGCACGACGCGCATGGGCGTGTTCAACAAGATCTTCCTCAAGTTCGACTCGGTCTTCTGGGGCGACGACTATGAGCTGATCGGCTACATGGGCAGCCAGGACAGCGATTGGCCGGAGATCGTCAACTTCCACAAGATCGCCGGCCTGCCGGTCCTGCTCGCCTTCAGCGCCGGAACGGCCGGCGAGCAGAACGAGCGGCGCAGCGATGCCGAACTCGTCGTGTGCCTGATGGACTGCCTGCGCAAGATGTATGGGCCGAACATCCCGCAGCCGTCCGGCCACCTCATCACGCGCTGGAACCAGGACCCGTTCAGCCTCGGCTCCTATTCCTACACACCGGTCGGCGCCAAGCAGAGCCAGCGCCGACAGATCGGCACGCCAGTCGAGAACCGGGTGTTCTTCGCCGGGGAGGCCACGTCGCAGTTCTTCCCCTCCACCGTCCATGGCGCGTTCCTCTCCGGCGTGCGCGCGGCGTACGAGATCGTGCTCGCCGACGCCAAACGGGATCTCCTGAAGGACGGCCAGGGGCCGGTCGACCTCTACGTGTGAGCGCCCGCTCGGCGCTCGGCCATCACTTCGTCGCGTCCGGCCGGTCACCGTCACCGCGTCGCGTGACCGCCAGGATGATCGGCGCGAGGACCGACGCCACGATGCCCGCGGCGAAGCCGTTGTTGTAGAGGTTGAGGCCGGCGTGCACGACGCCGACGCTCTGCGCCGCGGAGGAGTGGACGAACCCCGCCACGATGCCCCACTGCCAGCCGAAGCGGCCGGCGATCGGCGCCAGCGTCGTGCCGAAGAGGGCGGCGAGCGTGATCGACGGATCGGCCGCATTCCACGGCTTGGCGAGCGAGCCGAGAAACACGCCGGCCATGATCGGGACGATGTTGCGCGGATGCTTGCCGTAGGCCGAGAAGCCGACGATGCACAGGATCGCGCCGATGATCGGCCCGTTGAGATCGCTGCCGACCAGCAGCACGTAGAGCGTGCCGATGGCGCCGGTCAGGCCCATGTTGGCGAGCGTCGGCCAGAAGCCGGCCAGGGCGATGAAGTCGCTCGGCGCCTGCCCGCTCGCCGCCATGATCCGCGTCAACTGGCGCGGCAGCGCGCGATCCAGGTACAGGCCGGCGGCGACCATGGAGGCGAACAGGGCGGCCAGGAAGCTGCCCAGCAGGCGGTTGTTCCCCGTCGTCCAGATCATCACCGGATCCGGGACGAAGCCGTACGACTTGTACAGCGCGACGATCACGGTCCCGACGATGCCGGCGGTGAACCCCATATTGTACAGGGTGAACCCCATGTGTGCCTTGAAGAGCTGGGCCGCCACCGGGGCGAGGATGAAGCCGATGAGCAGGCTGGTGGCGACCGCGAGCGGCAGCCGCACCTGGAGCGGCAGCGAGGTGCTGAACAGAATCTCCGAGAAGACCGGCGCCAGCGCGGCACCAAAGAATGCCGTGTTGATGTGCCCAGCGAAATCCTCTCGCCTGAACCGGGCGTACAGGGAGACGCCGAGCACGATCGACCAGACGTTGAGCAGGTTCTTGCCGAACAGCCCGAACCCGAGGACGAGGAACAGGCAGGCGACCGCAGCGCCGGTCATCTTCGCCCCGACCCAGTGGTAGACGAATGCCGCGCACAGCGTCAGGAGGCCGGCGTTGACGCAGCCCGCGCCGATACCGCCGACGCCGAAGTAGTCGGTGAGCAGCGCGTCGCGCGTGGTCAGGATCTCGCCGAGCCCGTGCAGGACCGGTCCGGGGCCGTCGACGACGAAACCGAACACGACGAACGCGGCCGCATACGCACAGACGACGCGCAGGATGATGCGCTCCGCAACCGGCTGCGCAGGAGGACCGTTCCGCTCGGCATCTGTCATGTTCGTGCGCCCTCCCCCCCTCCGTGCCAACCGGCGCGGCCGGCTGCAGGTCCCAGTAGCGCAGCGCCGTGCAGACCGCCATGACGGTCCGCGACGCGACCCCGAACCCCAGGGATTCCCGGGCACCCCTGTACTTTCCCATCCGGTGCGAGCAGAAGGGGAACCGTGCGCGGGCGCGGTCGAGGCACCGTGGGCTCAGCCGCTGGCGCGACCGGTTGACATGCCACTCGGCAACGAGACCATCGGGGACTTTCTCCAGGCGACGATCGCACTGCTCGCCATCGCCAACCCGTTCGCCGCGCTGCCGGTCTTTCTCTCCTTCGTCCCGAGCGACGATTCGGCCGCCAAGTTGTTCGCCGCCAACCGCGTCGCCCTGGCGGTGTTCGCGATCCTGGCCGGGGCGGTGCTGGTCGGCGGGTTCGTCCTCGGGCTCTTCGGCATCTCCTTCGCCGCCTTCCGCGTCGGCGGGGGCCTGGTGGTGACCCTCACCGGGCTCGACATGCTGCGCGGCCGGGAGACCGCGTCGCAGGACGATCCCGCCGCTGCGTTGAGCGCCGCCGACCAGCTGATCGTCCCCGTGGCGATGCCGCTCATCGCCGGCCCGGGCACGATCATCACCGCCATGACCCTGACCGCCAGCACGTCGAGCGCCGGCGTCATCCCGTGGATGATGCTGATCGCCATCGCCGTCGTCGCCGCGGTCGTCTGGCTGGTGCTGGCGCTGTCCGGTTTCGTCCAACGGTGGGTCGGCGCCCGCGGGCAGGCCATCGTCATCCGCTTCATGGGGCTGGTGCTGGTCGCCGTCGGCGCCCAGCTGGTGCTGGGTGGGATCGGCGACTTCTTCGGCCTCGCCGCCGGGAGCTGAACCATCAGGGGACGGGCTTGCGACGCGATGCTTGTCAACCTGGTTGAACCTGATACGTCTCATCGGCAAGCCCTGACTGGCAGCTACGGAGCGATGGCAACAGCGGCGGCACGACGGTCGAGAGACCAGACCGCATCCTCGGCAGACTTGATTCCAACCTGAACGCGAGAGGCGGCACGATGGCATCATCCGATCAATCGGCTCAGAAGCTCCCCCTGCCGACCCTCACGGCCATGGTGGTCGGCGGCATGGTCGGTGCCGGTGTGTTCTCGATCCCGCGCAATTTCGCCCAGGCCACGGGCGTCTATGGCGCCCTCGTCGCCTGGGCCATCGCCGGCGCCGGCATGCTGATGCTCGCGTTCGTCTTCCAGACCCTCGCCAACCGCAAGCCGGATCTCGATGCCGGCGTCTATGCCTATGCGCGCACCGGCTTCGGGCCCTATCTCGGCTTCCTCTCCGCCTTCGGTTACTGGGCCAGCGCCTGCGTCGGCAACGTCTCGTACTGGGTGCTGATCAAATCCACGCTCGGCGCCGTCTTCCCCGCCCTCGGTGAGGGCAACACGCTGCTCTCGGTGGCGATCTCGTCGGTCGGCATCTGGGCCTTCCACTTCCTCGTGCTGCGCGGCGTGCAGGGGGCAGCGGCGATCAACAAGATCGTCACCATCGCCAAAGTCGTCCCGCTGCTGCTGTTTCTGGTGCTGGTGATCTTCGCGCTCAAGCCCGAGGTGTTCATGGGCAATCTCTGGGGCGGCGAGGGGTACGGAAACCTGTTCCAGCAGGTCAAGGCCACGATGCTGGTCACCGTGTTCGTCTTCCTCGGCATCGAAGGCGCGAGCAACTATTCGCGCTTCGCGAAGAGTCGCAAGGACGTCGGGATCGCCACCGTGACCGGCTTCCTCGGCGTGCTGGCGCTGTTCGCCTCGGTGTCGATTCTGTCCTACGGCATCCTACCGAGCGCGGAGCTCGCGCAGCTCCGCCAGCCCTCGGTCGGCAGCGTGCTCGAGGCGGCGGTCGGCCCGTGGGGGGCACTGTTCATCGGCGCCGGTCTGATCGTCTCCGTGCTCGGCGCCTACCTGGCCTGGACCCTGATGGCCGCCGAAGTGCTGTCGATCGCGGCCAAGAAGAACGACATGCCGGCCTTCCTGGCGCGCGAGAACGCCAATCAGGTGCCGGCGGCGGCGCTGCTGATGACCTCGCTGCTGATCCAACTGGTGCTGGTCGCCACGCTGTTCTCCGACGACGCCTTCACCTTCGCCCTGTCGCTGTGCAGCCATCTGTCGCTGCTGCCCTACTTCCTCACGGCGGCCTTCGCGCTGAAGCTGGTGCGCAGCGGCGAGACCTACGACACGGACCCCGCCGACAGCGGTAAGGACACGCTGATCGCGGCCCTGGCGGCGGCCTACACGATCTTCCTGGTGTTCGCCGCCGGGCTGAAGTTCCTGCTGCTCGGATTCCTCATCTACGCTCCGGGCACGCTGCTGTACCGCATGACCCGGCGAGAGCAGGGTAAGCAGCTCTTTACTCCGCCCGAGTGGGTCGTGTTCGGGATCGCGGTCGTCGGAGCCGTCATCGGCCTCCATGGGCTCGTGACCGGCTACATCACCATCTAACCACCAATATCCAACCACCGGAGATCATGATGGCGAAAGCACAAGAGACGAAGTTCGGCGTTCATTCGGAAGTCGGCACGCTGCGCAAGGTCATGGTCTGCGCGCCGGGCAGAGCCCACGCGCGACTGACGCCCAGCAACTGCGACGCGTTGCTCTTCGACGACGTCCTCTGGGTCGACAACGCCAAACGCGATCACTTCGACTTCGTCACCAAGATGCGCGACCGCGGCGTCGACGTCGTCGAGATGCACAACCTGCTCGCCGAGACGGTCGCCGTCCCCGAAGCCAAGCAGTGGATCATCGACAACCAGGTGGTGCCGAACCAGGTCGGGCTCGGCCTGGTCGACGAGATCAAGAGCTACCTGAACGGCCTGTCCGACCGCGACCTGGCCGAGACACTGATCGGCGGGCTCTCGACGCACGAGTTCCCCGAGACGCACGGCGGCACGGCGATCACCGTGGTGCGCGAGGCGGCCGGCGAGACCGAGTACCTGCTGCCCCCCCTACCCAACACGCTCTACACCCGCGACACCACGTGCTGGATCTACGGCGGCGTGACGCTCAACTCGCTCTATTGGCCGGCGCGCCACGAGGAGACGATCCTCACCACGTCGATCTACAGGTTCCACCCGGATTTCGCCGGCAAGGTGAACGTCTGGTGGGGCGATCCGACGCAGGACTGGGGGCAGGCGACGATCGAGGGCGGCGACGTCATGCCGATCGGCAAGGGCAACGTCCTGATCGGCATGAGCGAGCGCACCTCGCGCCAGGCGATCAGCCAGGTGGCGGCGGCCCTGTTCAAGCAGGGCGCGGCCGAGCGCGTCATCGTCGCGGCGATGCCGAAGCTGCGCGCCGCGATGCATCTCGACACCATCTTCACCTTCGCCGACCGCGACTGCGTTCTGATGTACCCGGACATCGTCAACCACATCAACGCCTACTCGTACCGGCCGAGCAACAAGCCGGGCGGCGTCGAGTTGCACAAGGACGAGAAACCGTTCCTGCAGGTGGTGGCAGAGGCGCTCGGCCTGAAGAAGCTGCGCGTCGTCGAGACCGGCGGCAACGCCTACATGCGCGAGCGCACGCAGTGGGACAGCGGCGCCAACCTGGTCTGCGCCGCGCCCGGCGTGGTGTTCGCGTACGACCGCAACGTCTACACCAACACCCTGCTGCGCAAAGAGGGCATCGAGGTCATCACCATCGTCGGCGCCGAACTCGGCCGCGGGCGCGGCGGCGGGCACTGCATGACGTGCCCGATCATCCGCGACGCCGTCGACTACTAGGCGCTCGGCGACGCATGGATCGAGAGGGGGGCGACGCGGGCATGCAGGCGATGAGACACCTCATTCTGGTTCCTCTGCTGATCCTGATCCTGGTGGCGACCGCCTGGGCGGAGGCCGACCAGTTCCTGACGCGCGACGGCAACGTGTCCCCGGGTTCGACCTATCTCGACAGTGACGGGGCCGAGAAATCCGACCAGCCCGTCGAGAGCCCCTGGGAGACGTATGTCGACGGGGACGCAGCGGCCGAAGAGCCGGCGGAGAAGACGCCGCCGGCCGGGGAGCGGTTCGAGCTTCCGGGGCTGTGGCCCATCAACAAGACCGCGCCCCAGGTCCAGACGCTGGTGGCCGGCCCGAGCTTCCGCAACCAGAAGAACCGCATCGAGGTCGGCGCCGGCATCGGTTACATCAACTCCAAGTGGCGCTTCCCGTTCGAGCTGAGCATCGAGCCGACCTGGCGGCGCAACAAGAACGTCAGCAGCGACGACCGCAACTTCGCCCGCGTCCGCACGTTCGGCCTGGTCGAGCTGTGGGATCGCAGCAGCGACTGGGAATCGACCTTCGTCGCCGCGACCGCCTTCTACGATGCCCAGAACGACTCGTTCAATACCCTGGAGCTCGGCGGATCGGTCAGCGAGGTCATCGGCCGGCGCCTGTCGATCTCCGCCAACCTGGTGTGGGGCGGCGACTGGCCCAACGGCGGAGACTTCAACAACGCGGCGCTCTTCTCGGTCGGCGCCTCGTACAACCTCGGCGCCGGCGTGCGCTTCGGCGGCTTCTACGAGCCCGACAACAACCTGTTCCACGAGAACGATTTCGGCGGTTTCATCTCGTACCAGTTCCTGCCGTTTGCCGAGCTCAGCGTCAACGCCGGCAAGAGCGACTTCGTCCTCGTCAGGCTGATGATCACCTACGTCCTCGAGCGCCCGTAGGATCGCGGGTTGCCGGCGGTGTGGTTGAGGACGGCCCTCGGCTGGCTGGGCACGGCGATTCGATCGCTGGGCCGAGCCCTGCTGCTCAGCTGGGCGACGCTCGCGATCTACTACTCGAATCTGCCGTGGGCGTGGCTGCGCATGGCGGTGGCGGGGACCTTTCTCGCCTTCGGCATCTGGGCGCTGTGGAGCCGACGGACCCCGCGCCGGCGGCTGACCTTTGCCGCCGTGTATCTGTTGGTGATCGTCTGGTGGATCCTGATTCCCGCCTCGCACGACCGGCCCTGGCGCCCCGAGGTGGCGGTGATGCCGCGCGCGATCATCGACGGCGACCGCGTGCGCCTCACCGGGGTGCGCAACTTCGATTACCGCAGCAAGGACGATTTCACCATTCACTACGAGGAGCGCGAGGTGTCGCTCTCCCACCTGATCGCGGTCGACCTCTTCATCTCCTACTGGATGCCCGGTCCGGTGGGGCACACGTTCCTGAGCTTCATCTTCGACAACGCCCCGCCGCTCTCCATCTCGATCGAGACCAGACCGGAAGTGGGCGAGAGCTTCGACCCCCTCGCCTCGCTCTTCAAACAGTTCGAGCTGATCTATGTCGTCGGTGACGAGCACGACCTGGTCGGCTCACGCACCACCCACCGCGGCGAGGAGGTCTTCCTCTATCGCATCCAGATTGCACCGGAGAACGCGCGCCAGCTGCTGCTGGTCTATCTGGAGCGGATCAACGAGCTGGCGGATCGGGCCGAGTTCTACCACCTGCTGACCAACAGCTGCACGATCAACATCGTGCGCTATGCCAACGCCGTCGGCCGGGCGGGCGGCTTCGATATCCGCCACCTGCTCAACGGGCTCGTCGACGGCTACCTCTACGACACCGGGCGGCTGTATCCGTCGCTGCCGTTCGAGGAACTGCGCCGCCGCTCCGACATCACCGCGGCCGCGCAGGCGGCCGATCGCGCGCCGGATTTCTCCCGGCGCATTCGCGAGTCCCTGCCGGGCATGTCGCCCTGACGGCCCTCGTCGACCCCACCAACGGAGATCCGGCCTCGTGGCGACGCGCACACGCTACCTGATTGCCTTCACGGCCCTCTGCCTGGCGGCGGCGCTGCTGTGGCCGGCCATGCCGCAACCGCTCGCGTACCACCAGTTCGCCGACCGCCGCAGCATGTACGGGGTGGCCAACTTCCTGGATGTGGCCTCCAACCTCGGCTTCCTGCTGGCGGGGATCGCCGGCCTGGTGGTGGTCTTCCAGCGCGCGACCCGATTCGAGCGCCGCAGCGAACGCTGGCCGTTCGCCGTGTTCTTCGCCGGCATGCTGCTGACCGCGGCCGGCTCCGCCTACTATCACCTGGCGCCCGACAACGAGCGCCTGTTCTGGGATCGCCTGCCGATGACGATCGCCTTCATGTCGCTGATCGCCGCGCAGCTGGTCGATCGGGTCGACGTGCGCGCCGGGCTCGCCCTGCTGCTGCCGATGCTGCTGGTCGGCGCGCTGTCGGTCATCTACTGGCGCGCAACCGAACAGACCGGCGCCGGCAACGTGATCCCGTACGGCGTCCTGCAGGGCTACTCCGTCGCGATCCTGCTGCTCCTCGCGCTGTCGCGCCCCTCGCGCTACACGCGCGGCGAGGACATCTACTGGGTGTTCGCCCTGTACGTGATGGCCAAGCTCTTCGAGTGGCTCGACGCGACCTTCCTCGCCGTCGGACAGCTGGTCAGCGGCCACACCCTGAAACACCTGGCGGCGGCGGCCGCCGGCGCGGTCATCTGCCGCATGTTGATGCGGCGGACGCTGCGGGAGCCGGCGATCCGCCGGCCGTGACCCCAGCGAGGACGCGATCAGCCGGCGGCGACCGGGCTCGACGGCGCGGCGCGCGCTACGGCGCGGGCGCGATATCGACGCCGAGGATCTGCTCGCTCCACATCTTCCACTGGCCGTTCTCCTGGTGGAAGAGCATGACCGCGTCGACGGTATTGTCGGTGAAGCCGCTGCCCGGCTTGCCGGTCGTCTTCATCTTGACGCGCGCCACGGCGAACTCGTCGTCGTGCCCCATGGGCTCGAAGGAGACCAGCTCGCTCGTGACGTCGAGCGTCTTGAACTGCTCGATCATCGCTGCCTTGGTCGGCTCGTAATCCGGCGAGCGCGTGTCGATGTACTTCAGCGCCCCATCGACATCCTTGCGGTTGTAGGCGTCGAACTCGGCGACGAGCGCCGAGCGCAGCGATGCGATCAGCGGACCGTCCATCATGACGAAGCCGAAGGCGCGCGGTGCGCTGCCGCACACCAGCGCCAGGGTTGCCAGACCGATCGTCCATGCGCGAGCACTCATCGCCCCTCCTTTGTGCTCGACACCTGGCGAGCGCCGCTGTCCAGCCCCGCCGGCGTCCCGTGCCGTTCCCGTCTCAGTTGACGACATTGTGTCCACGCTGGCGCATGCAGTTGACGTACGCCTGCCGGAAGTTGTTCTCCGCCTGCGAGGCCCTGGCCGCGCCGAGACCGACGCCGCCGGCCGCCGCGCCCACGGCGGCACCCCGGCCGGCATTGCCCAACGCGGCGCCCAGCGCCGCACCGCCAGCCGCGCCGACCAACCCACCGGTCACCGCGCCGCGCGCCGCCTGGTTCGGCGCGCTGCCCGACACCTGGAAGGCCAGCTGCCGGCACTGCTCGGTGTCGCGGCTGACGTACTGGGCCTGCGAGCTGCCGAACGTATCGACGGTCGGTGTCCACGGCTGCTGTGTGACGCAGCCGGCCAAGAGCATCATCAGCCCCGTGCTGGCGACCACGAGTGTCTTCATTCCACGTTCCTCCTCGCCGCTGGTGCAGAATGCCCGGCTCTACGCGTGTACGGGTTGAGAAATTTCGTGCAATGGATCGAGCGAGGTTGTTCGCAGATGGCTTCCGGGCTGTCAAACCGCCGGCGCGACTTTCTCCCTTCGACGGCGGGCCGGGTGGACGCCGGGCGACGGCTCCCGTATACCGCGCCGGCGTGCGTTCCAATCCGGTCATCCCGCCGGCTGCCCGGCCGACGGCCAACGCGGGCGGTCGCATGAGGATCAGGTACGTCGCCGCCGTCCTGGCGCTGACGGCCGTGGCCTGCGGCCCGCCGATCACGGTGCGCCGCGTGCCCCCCCGGCAGGTCACCGCCGAGCTGGCGCGCAGCGCGCTGAACTCCGACCATCCGAGTCTGTTCAGCGAGAACGTCCTCAACCGCTGGGGCCTCACCACGCCGTTCGAGCGCGACCCGGCCGCGGCGCTGGCGACGCTGCACAGCCGGCTGGCCGGTGAGCGCACCGGCAGCAACCTGCTCTTTGCCCTCGCCGAGCTCTGCTTCCAGCATGCCGACCAGTCCGGCGAGCGCGAGTACTATCTCGCCGCGGTCGTCTACGCCTACGCATTTCTCTTTCCGGACGCCGCCGACGAGCGCCCGGGGGAGCTCGACCCGCGCGCCCGCATCGCCGCCGATCTCTACAACCGCGGCCTGACGCAGGGCTTCGCCTCGCGCGACGGATCGCGCGTGGAGCTGCGCTCCGGGATCTACCCGCTGCCCTTCGGCCAGCAGTTGTCGGTGTGGCTCGACGAGCAGAGCCTCGTCTGGGCCGACCGCCAGCTCGGCGACTTCGTGCCGGTGGCCGAGCTCGAGGTGCGCGGGCTCGGCGCGCGCTTCCGCAACCCGGGCATCGGGGCGCCCCTGGCCGCCAGCATGTGGCCGGTCGACCCGGAGGCGGCGACGAGCGACTTCGTCGCCAGCGAGATGAAGTTGCCGATCACCGCGTTCCTGCGCATCGACCACCCGCGCCGGCAGGCCACCCAGCCGGTGGTCGAGACGACCCTGCGGCTCTACAACCACTACGACGTCGAGGCCGTCGACATCGCCGGCGCGGCGGTGCCGCTCGAGGCCGAACCGAGCGCCACGCTGGCCTATTCGCTCAGCCGCTCGCCGATCTGGGGCTGGGAGCGTTGGGGCTTCCTGCGCAGCGACCTGTTCAGCCGGGAATTCAAAAAGCCGATCACCTTCGTCGAGCCGTACCGCCCAGGACGCATCCCCGTCGTCTTCGTGCACGGCACCGCCTCGAGCCCAGGGCGCTGGGCCGACATGATCAACGTGCTGATGAACGGCCGCCGCCTGCGCGACCGCTTCCAATTCTGGGTCTATTTCTACCCGACGGGGAACGCCATCCCGTACTCCGCCATGCGGCTGCGCCAGACGCTCACCGAGGTGGTCCACCGCATCGACCCGTCGGGCCAGGACCCGGCGCTGCAGCAGATGGTCATCATCGGACACAGCCAGGGCGGCCTGCTGGCGCGCATGACCGCGATCGATTCCGGCACCCTCTTCTGGGACGGGGTCAGCAAGCGGCCGATCGCCGATCTGGACGTCAGCGACGCGACCCGCGAGCTCCTGCAAGAGGTGTTCGTCTTCGAGCCACTGCCGTTCGTCCGCCAGCTGGTGTTCATCGCCACACCGCACGGCGGCAGCCACGTGGCCGCCAACCGGCTGGCGAACTGGATCGCCGGCTTCGTGCGCCTGCCGCAGAACCTCGCCGGGGCCTCGGCCGAGGTCATTACCGGCAACGTCGATGCGCTGCGCTTCGATCCGCGCCGGCCGATGCTCGGGTCGGTCTACGGCATGCAGCCGGGCAGCCGCTTCCTCACCACGCTCGCCGAGATCCCCCTCGCCCCGGACGTGACGGCGCACTCGATCATCCCGGTGCGCGGCGACCCGCCGCCGGACGGCCAATCCGACGGCGTCGTGCGCTTCGAGAGCGCCCACATCGACGCCGTGGCATCGGAGTTGATCGTACCGCGCTCGGGCCACTCGGTGCAGAGCAACCCGATCGCCATCGAGGAGGTCCGCCGCATCCTGCTCGAGCACGCCGATCACGTCTGCGCCGAGAGCGGCGTGGCGTGCGGGCCACATCGAAGGGCGCAGTGATGCCGGAGTCTGTTCAATCCGTTGTCGGCGCTCTGCGTGGAGGGCGCCGGCGGCGAGGATTGTCGCGAACCGGCACCGACCGGCGGCACCTGGGTCTAGAACGTCCCGCTGATGCTGAAGTGCACCTCGCCGATCGACTCGCCCTCGCGGCGATCGAGCTTGAAGCCGTAGTCGAGGCTGATCGGGCCGACCGGCGTCATGTAGCGCAGGCCGGGGCCGGCGGAGTGGCGGAAGTTCTTCCAGGTGAAGGCGTTCTCGCGCACGCCGCGGCTCTGGGCACAGGCGCGGTCGCACTGGGTGAGAAACAGCGCGCCGTTGTCGTTGAAGGCGGCGACGCTCAGTTGGTAGATGATCGGCACGCGCAACTCGAAGCTCAGCACCATCGCCAGGTCGCCGCCGATGGCGTTGGCGGTCGTGCACCGGCCGGTCTCCGGATCGCGCGTACAATCGACCGGCCCGAGGCTGTTCTCCGAATAGCCGCGCACGGTGGTGCTGCCGCCGAGGAAGTAGCGCTCGCGGATCGGCAGCACCTCGGCGCCGCTGATGGCGCCCCCGTAGCCGACGCGGGCCGAGTAGATGAAGCCCAGCCAGGTGGCGAGCGGAAAGGCCTGGCTGTGCTGCAGGTTGAGCTTGGCGAACTGCACGGTCGAGACCCCCGGCGGCGCGTAGCGCAGGCGCAGGCTCTCGAAGATGCCGCTGGTCGGCGAGAAGCGATCGTTGCGGCCGTCGTAGGTCAGGAAGGGCGACAGCGCCGTCGTGTAGGACACCCCTTCGTCTTCACCGCGAAACGAGGTCGGCGCCACGTCGAAGGTGTCGGCGCGCTCGAGCTGCAGGGCGCCGCCGACGTTCAGCCGCGGCGTCAGGTCGCGCGAGAAGCTGTTGCCGACGCTGCCGCGCAGGATGCTGAACTGGTCGATGTTGCGGGTCGTGCGCTCGCCGACCAGCTCGCTGCCCCATTGCCACGGCGAGCGCAGAAACTGCGGCTCGCGATAGGCGAGCGTGACCAGGAACTGGGTCTGCGACGGATCGTTCGGCAGCACGCTGCCCACGCCGCGCAGCGACAGGCGGCGGGCGCGGCGGCCGAGATTGTCGTAGCCGATGCCGGCGAAGGCGGTGATGCCGTCGCGGGTGTTGTAGCCGCCGCCCCATTGGATGTTGCCCGGCGGGCGCGGTGCGACCTCGACGCCGACGTCGCGCACCACCGCGCCGGGCTCGGCAGGCGGCTCGGGTGGCTTGCCCTCCCGCGCCGCCGGGGCCGCCGGCGCCGCCGCATCCGCAGGGGCCGGCAGCGGCTGCACGGCGACGCTGCGATAGGTGCCGAGCTGAAACACCCGGTCCTGGCCGCGCCGCAGGATCTCGGGGTCGAGCGGGTCGCCGCTCTTGAACGGCAGCTCGCGCAGGATGACCTCGTTGTGCGTCTCGACGTTGCCCTGCACCACCACCCGGCCGATGGTGTGGCGCGCCCCGCGCACGATGCGCCAGTCGACCACCGCCTGCACGTCGGCCCCCTCCGGCCGCCGCGTGACGACCGGCTCGACGGTCGCGTCGCTGTAGCCGTCGCTCAGCAGCGCGCGGCGGATCGCCTCGGTGTCCGCCGTCAGCGCGGCGGGCAGCAGTGGCGCACCGGGCGCCAGGCGCAGGGTGACCGCCTGCGCCGCCGGCGGTAGCCCTTCGAGGTCGGGCGCGCGCACCGCCTCGACCAGGGTGCGCGGCCCCTCGTCGATCACCACGGTCACGCCGATGTCGCCGCTGGCGTCGTCCGCCTCGACCGGGGCATCGACGATCTCGGCCTCGGCGAATGCCTGCTCGCGGTAGAAGTACCACAGGCGGCGCAGATCCTCGTCGAACACGCTGCGCACGAAGGCCCCCGACCGCGGCCATGGCAGGAAGCGCCGCGGTTGCGTGTTCATCTCCGCCTGCAGGGCCGCGGCGCTCATCTGATCGTTGCCGGCAAAGCGCAGCGCCCGGATTGCGTACGGGCGGCCCTGCTCGATCGTGTAGACGACGCGGCGCGGATCGCCGTCTTCGATCTTCAGCTTCACCTTCACCCGGTAGTAGCCGCCCTCCTCGTAGTAGAGCCGGATGCGGCGCTGCAGCTGCCGCCAGGTGCCGTCGGTGACGATCAGGCGCGTGGTGAGGTCCATCAAGCCGAGCAGCTGCTCGTCGCTGCGCGATTGGTTGCCGATGAACTCGATCTCGGTGCGCGTGCCGGCATCGACGGTGAACCACAGCACCCCCGCGTCGTCACTGGTCTCGACCCACTCCGCCTCGACCTGGGCGTCGAAGAAGCCGGCGTGGCGCAGGTACGAGCGCACCAGCCGCTCCCCTTCGCGCGGCGCCTCGCGGCGGATCGGCACGCCCACCATGCCGCGCAACGCCCGGTCGAGCTCGCGCGGCGGCACGCCGGTCTCGCCGCTGACCACGACCGCGGCGACGCGCATCGCCGAGCCCTCGTCGATGGTGAACTGCAGATCGACCTGTCCCGGTCGCTCGGTCGTGTCCGCGTCCACCGCCGCGCGCGGAAAGCCGATGCGCTGATAGCGCGTCAGCAGGCGCTGGCGCGCCGCCTCGACCGCCTCCGGGTCGTAGAAGCTGCCGGTGCGGATGCGCAACAGGCGAAAGACGGTGCGCCAGCGGAGCTCGTCATAGCCGCCCACCGCGACGTCGGTGACGATCTGCTTGCGCACCAGGTGAAAGCTGACCACCGCCCCGCCGTCGACCAGCTGCGTATCGACGGCGATGCTGCTGAAGATCCCGGTCTGCTCCAGCAGCCGGCGCGACTCGGCCAGGTCCTCCGCGGTCAACGGTTCGCCGCGGGTCAGCGGCAGCAACGCGCGCAGACCCGCGCCATCGATCCAGGCGTCGGACCGGAAGCGCACCTTGGTCAGCGGCGCGCCGATCCCGTCCTCGGCGCCGGCCGCGCGCGCGCTGGGCGGCAGGCCGAGGCTCCCGCCGAGCCACGCCGCGAGCAGCGCGACCGTCCACCAGCCTGCCGGCGCCCGCGTCACCGCCACCCCATCAGCATCGTGTAGGGCGTGACGCGCCAGAACTCGTAGCGCACGCGCGCACCAGCGCCGAACGCGCCTTCCTGGGAGCTGGTCTGGCTCTCCCAGCTGGCGGTGAGGAAGACGCGCGGCGTCAGCCGATACTCGGCCTCCACCGAGGTGCGCGACTCGAGCCCGAAGGTCTGGCCGAGCGACACCGCGATCTCGTCGGTGAGGTCGCGGCCGAGCTTGATCTGCGGCTCGAAGGTGCCGGTGCTGCGCGAGTAGGTCGATTCGAACGTGATGCGATCGATCGGCAGCAGCTGGCGGGCGCCCTGTTGCAGGGGGTCCGCCAGCACGCCCGGCAGCCCGATCGAGAAGCCGGCGTCGCCGCCCTGACTGAACTGGGTGGCGGTCTGGCCGACGGCGACCAGCGTGGCGACGTCGGTCGGCGACAGGCTCGGATCGTCGCTGCTCATCACCACGCGCGGCTCGCGGGTCGTGCCGGTGACGCGCACGTCCACGACGTAGGTCGCGTCGCGCGTGTCGATGGTGCTCTCGAGCGTGATGTTGAGCGCCGCGGTGAGGCCGAGCTCGGGGCGGAAGTCGACGGTGCCCCCCTGCAGCTCGAAGACGCGGCTGCTCACGGTGACGGTGCCGTCGAGGGCCTCGATGCGCCCGTAGAGCTGCGGGCGGTCGGCGGTGCCGGTGACGCGCAGGTCGGCGCGCGCCTCGATGCGCGCGATGTTGTTCTCAATGTAGAGCTCGCCGGGCGCGACGATGTGCAGGTCGAGATCGAGGCGGCGCGCCGCCGGCGGCCGCGGCGCGTCGGCGAGCTCGCGGTTCAGCGTCGGGAGGAAATCGAGCAGCTGGATGTCGCGATCGTAGAGCATGCGCGCGATGTCGATCTCGCCGGACAGCCGCATGTGCTCCCAGACGCCGTCGAAGCCGCCGCGACCCGACAGCTCGGCCTCGAGCGAGGGCAGGAGGTCGACGCCGACATCGGTCAGCGTCCAGGTCAGGTCCGGCCCGCGCGCCAGATCGATTGCCCCCTGGACCGCGAAGCTGCCGGTACCGATGCGACCGTCGAGCTGGTCGATGTGGACGGTGGTGCCGCGCAGGGTGAGGCGACCGCTGGCGCGGGTGATCGCGGCCGGGCCGCCGACGTCGAGCGCCGCCTTGTCGAAGCGCACCTGACCGTCGACGTCCCAGCGGTTGCGGGCGCGGTGCACCTCCAAGTCGAGGGTGAACCCGCCGCGGGCGGATTCCACCGCGTCGCCGGCGAGCTCGAGCAGGCGCAGGTCACCGTTGCCCTCGAGGCGCAGCGACACCGAGCCGTCGGCGCCGGCGCGCCCGCTGGCGCGCAGGTCGGTGTCGGGCCCGCGCAGCGCCAGCTCGTTCAGCGTGCAGGCGCCGCGCCGACATTCGAGCCGCGCCGGGCGCACGCTGGTGACCTCGTACGCCCCGTTGACGATACGCAGATGCTGCAGGGCGACGGTGGCGTCGAACCGGGTGGGATCGGTCAGGCGCAGGCTGACGTTGAGCGTTCCGGTGCTGATCGCCGCGACGTCGGTGTCGGGCGCCAGCAGCGGGCCGAAGTTGGCCTCGTTCCACTCGCCGTCGACCACCAGCGGCCAGCCGGCGTCGGGCGTCAGCCGACCGCGCAGCCGCACCAGGCCGTCGAACAGCGCCGTGCTCCACTCCCAGCGGCCGCGCGTCGCCACCGCGTCGACCTCGACGCGCCCGATCGCCCGCTCGCCGGCGATCAGCCCGTCGGCACGCAGCGTGGCGCTGCCGTTCAGCGCCAGGAGCGGGCCGGTGAGCGCGGCGTCCAGCGACAGCGTGCCGCCGGACTCGGCCAGCGCGCCCTGCTGCAGCGCGGTGAGCGGCCA
>JBOHWA010000541.1:0-5523 GCA_050735855.1 Binatia bacterium | reverse complement strand
CCGCCCTCCAGCGGCGCTGCTCGCAACGCTGCTGTTCGCGCTGGTGCTGTCGGGCTGCGTGACGGTCGATTACATCGGCAAGTCGTTTCCGCCGACGGCGAACGTCGAGCTCTTCATGTCGCCGGTCGATGTGAAGCAGCCCTACGAGGTGATCGGCGAGGCGCGCGCCGAGGTCGGGGCGCTGCCGTTCAGCAACCCCGGCAAGGAGCTGCAGGACAAGCTGCTCGAGGAGGCCCGAGCCCGCGGCGCCGACGCGATCATTCTCGGCGTGCTCGATACGCGCAACATGGGCCAGGCGTCGCAGACGACTGGACAGTCGACGACGAAGTACAAAGGCAACAAGAAATCCACCCAGTACACGGAGACGACGACCTCGCCGGACGAGGTGACGGAGTTGCGCGGCACGTTGATTCGCTACACCCGGTGAGTGCGCCGGCGCATCGATCAGCGCACGCCGAAGTCCCAGACCTCGCCTTTCTTGTACGTGCGCAGGATCTGGCGGGCGACGCTGACGCGGTGGACCTCGTCGGGGCCGTCGTAGATGCGGGCGAAGCGGGCGTGGCGGTACATGCGCTCGAGCGGGGTGTCGGCGCTGACGCCTTTGGCGCCGAAGACCTGGATGGCGCGGTCGATGGCGTGGTGCAGCATCTGCGCGCCGACGACCTTGATGATGCCGATCTCGATGCGCGCCGGATCGCCCTGGTCGATCTTGTGCGCCGCGTCGAGGGTCAGCAGGCGGCAGGCCTGGATCTCCGCTGCGGTCTCGAAGATCATCTGTTGCACCTGCTGCTTGTCGGCCAGCGGCGAGCCGAAGGCGACGCGGCTGTTGGCCCGCTCGCACATCAGGTCGAAGGCGCGCTGCGCCTGGCCGAGCCAGCGCATGCAATGAAAGATGCGGCCCGGCCCGAGGCGCTGTTGGGCGATGAGGAAGCCGGCGCCGCGCGGGCCGAGCAGGTTGTCGCGCGGCACGCGCACGTCCTCGTAGAGCACCTCGCAGTGGCCGCCGTGCATGCCCATCACCGGCACGTCGCGCACGATGGTGTAGCCCGGCGTGTCGGTCGGCACGATGATCATGCTGAACGCCTGGTGTGGTGGCGCGTCGGGCTCGGTGCGCGCCATCACCGTGGTGTAGGCGGCGACGTCGGCGCCGGTGGTGAACCACTTGCGGCCGTTGATCACCCAGTGGTCGCCGTCGAGCACGGCGCGGGTCTGCAGCTGCGTCGGGTCGGAGCTCGCCACCTCGGGCTCGGTCATGGCGAAGCTGGGGAACACCTCGCCGGCGACCAGCGGCTTGAGATAGCGGTCGCGCCAGGTCGGCGCCGCGTGCAGGTTCAGCATGATCGAGTCCTGCAGCGAGTGCGTGCCGAGCGCGATCATGGCGTATTCGGAGCGACCGATGACCTCGTTGACGTAGACGTAGTCGAGGAACGGCAGCCCGCCGCCGCCGATCTCCTTCGGATGACCGAGGGCCCACAGCCCGGCGGCCTTGGCCTCGTTCATCAAGCCGCGCAGCACGGCGCCGCCCTCGGCGCCGCGGCGGTCGTCGAGCAGCGGCTCGGCGGGATAGACGCGCTGCTCGACGAACTCGCGCACGCGGGCGCGGATCGGACGGACGTGCTCAGGGACTTCGAAGCTCATGTGCGCCTCCGGTATCAGCTCCGCGGCACGAACGGTAGGCGGAACAGAGACTCACCACAGCGCCCACAGAGGGCACAGAACAGACGCCGCCCGTCTGCCGCCATCGCTCGGAGCTGGTTGAACGCCACCGCCGTGCGACGACAGGATCTCAGTGTCTCTGTGACTCTCTGGTGAAATCTGCTTCCCCGCCCGCGACGGCTGGAACCGCCTCCGGCAACAGGCTAGAAGGCCCGCCATGTTGCTGCGCCGATTCTGGTCGAGTCTCTTCTGGCTGTTTCTCCTCGTCAGCTCGATTCTGCTCTTCCCGATCGCGGTGACAATCTGGGCGGCGACGGTGCTGTTCGACAAGCGCCTGGTGATCCTGCACCAGTTCACCTGCTTCTGGGCGTCGCTCTACTCGTGGTTCAACCCGGTCTGGCGGGTGACCATCGAGGGGCGCGAGAAGATCCAGCCGGGGACCGCCTACGTCATGGTCGCGAACCACCAGTCGCTGCTCGACATCCTGGTGCTCTTCCGGCTCTTCACGCACTTCAAGTGGGTGTCGAAGATCGAGAACTTCCGCGTGCCGTGTATCGGCTGGAACATGTCGCTCAACCGCTACATCAAGCTGCGGCGCGGCGATAAGGCGAGCGTCGAGCAGATGATGGCGGCGTGCGAAGAGACGCTCGCCGAGGGCAGCTCGATCATGATGTTCCCCGAGGGTACGCGCTCCATGGACGGCCACCTGAAGGCGTTCAAGCACGGCGCTTTCACCCTGGCCCAGCGCATGCGCGTGCCGATCCTGCCGATCGTCGTCGAAGGGACCGGCGATGCGCTACCGAAGCGCGGCTTCGTCCTGCAGGGACGGCATGCGATCCGCATTCGCGTCCTCGATGCGATTCCGTATGCGCGCTTCGCGCACGACTCGGTCGAAGCATTGACCGACCGGGTGCGCGACGTGATCGCGTCCGAGCTGGGCCCCGAATACTCGTGACCGGGGGGCGCCGGGCGCGCCTCGGGGTCCCCGCCCCGCCACCCCCGGCGCCGAGGGCCCGGCGCCCTCCAGGGCGCTACGAGTCGTGTAGCGGCACGCGCATCGCTGTAGCGAGCCGCACATCGCCCGACGATTTCGTCACGCATCGCCCGTCGCGCGCGTGACGCTCGATGCGTTGCCGCCGCGAAGCGCAAAGCGGAACGCGGCGAGAACGCATCTTGCACCCGCTCCCGCTCACGCATCTGCACAGTGCTTCGGGGAACGCGGAGGGCACGACGCGGCTTCCCGTTCGCCCCGGCTTCGGCGCGACTCCCAACGCGCGCGGCCGGCGGCGGCGGGCGGCCGCGCCGGCGCCTGCACGCGGGAAGGAGTCGGCGATGGCAGCATCGGCACGCAGGTTGGGCATGGCGGTCTCGGCAACCCTCTTCTGCCTGTGGCTCGGTGCACCGGGGCCGGCCGCCGCGCAGGTGTGCGGCAACGGCCTGGCCGAGCCGCCCGAGGAGTGCGACGACGGCAACACCACCGCCGCCGACGGCTGCTCCGCGGTCTGCGTGTTGGAGAACACCTCGGCCCTCTGCGCCGGCGTCCCCGCCGGCAGCGGCACGGCGCTCGACGCGGTGCGCGTCGCCGCCGGCCTGAGCTCCCCGGTGCACGTCACCGCGCCGCGCCTCGATCCCAACCGTCTGTTCATCGTCGAGAAGACCGGCACCATCCGCATCCTGCGCAACGGGGCCGTGCTCGCGACGCCGTTTCTCAGCCTGATCGGCCGCGTCGGCACCACCGGTGAGCGCGGCCTGCTGAGCCTCGCCTTCCACCCCAACTTCGAGGCCAACCGGCGGCTGTTCGTCTACTACACCGACACGCGCGGCAACCTCATCGTCGCCCGCTATCAGGCGAGCACGGTCAACCCCGACGTCGTCGATCTGACCAGCGAGCGCGTCCTGCTGCTCATCCCGCACCCGGAGACCAACCACAACGGCGGCCAACTCGCCTTCGGGCCGGACGGCTACCTCTATGCCGGCATCGGCGACGGCGGCGGCGCCGACGATCCGCTCGAGGCCGGACAGGACGACGCGACGCTACTCGGCAAGCTGCTGCGGCTCGACATCGACGTCGAGGTGCCGCCGTTCTATGCCGTGCCGCCGAGCAACCCGAACCCCGGCGGCGGCCTGCAGCTCGGCCTCATCTGGGCCAAGGGCGTGCGCAACCCGTGGCGCTTCGGCTTCGATCGCGTCAGCGGCGATCTGTGGATCGGCGACGTCGGCCAGGGCCAGCGCGAGGAGATCGACTACGCCCCGGTGAGCAGCGCCGGCGGCGAAAACTACGGGTGGGACGTCTTCGAGGGCAGCCAGTGCTTCGAGCCGGCGCCGCTCTTCCCCAGCTGCCCGGCGCCGCCGGCCGGCTTCACCTTCCCGATCCACGAGTACGACCACAACGAGGGCTGCGCCATCACCGGCGGCTTCGTCTACCGCGGCTGCGCCGTCCCGGCGCTGCGCGGGCGCTACTTCTACTCCGACTTCTGCACCGCCTTCGTGCGCAGCTTCGAGCTCGCCCTCGGCACGCCGGCCAACCACGTCGACCACACCGCCGACGTCGCGCCCGGCGGCGGCCTGTCCATCGCCACGGTCACCTCGTTCGGCGAGGACGCGCGCGGCGAGCTCTACATCGCCGACCAGGGCGGCGAGATCTTCCGCCTCATCCCGGCAGTGGCGCCGCCGACCGCCACGCCGACCCTCACGCCGACCGCGACGTTGACCTGGACGCCGCTGCCGACCGCCACCGCGACGGCCAGCGCGACGATGACCTCGACGCCGACGGCGTCGGCGACCAACTCGCCGACGTTCACCGCCACCTTCACGCCGACCGCGACCGCGACCCACACCCCCACCGCGACGGCCACGCCGAGCGCCACGTTCACCGTGACGCCGACCGCGACACCGACCGCGACGGCCACCTTCACAGCGACGCCGACCAACACCGCCACCGATACGCCGACGCCGACCGCGACCTTCACCAGCAGCGCCACCGCCACCAGCACCGCCACGGCGACGGCCACCGACACGCCGCTGCCGCCGACCGCGACGCGCACCGCCTCGCACACGCCGACCGACACCCCGGTCCCGCCGACGGCGACGCAGACGCCGGTGCCGCCCACCGCGACCAACACCGCGGTGCCGCCCACGGCGACCCACACCGCGCTGCCGCCGACGGCGACGCAGACCGCGCTGCCACCCACCGCGACCCACACGGCCGTGCCGCCGACCGCGACGACGACCGCCTCGGCGACCGCAACCAACACGCTGCCGCCGACGGCGACCAACACCGCGCTGCCCAGCCCGACCAACACACCGCTGCCCGCCACGGCGACGGCGACCAATACCGCCGTGCCGCCGACCAGCACGGCGACCGCGGTGCCGCCGACCAACACAGCCAAGCCGACCGAAACGCTGATCGCGACCACGCCGACGGCGATCGTCGTCAACCCGACCACCACACGGACGCCGCGCGATACCAGGACCTCCACCGCGACCAAGACCGCCTCGGCGACCAAGACCAGCACTCAGACCCGAGTGCCGACCAACACCCGCAGCGCCACCCGCACGCCGACCGAGACGCGCAAGCCCAGCCCGACCCCGACGCCGCGGCCCCCCTGCCGCGGTGACGTCGACGGCGACGGCGACATCACCCCCGCCGATGCCGCGCGCCTCATCTACGCGTTGTTCACCGAGCCCGGCCAGCCGCGCTGGAACCCGAACGCCGACCTGACCCACAACGGCCGCGTCGATCTCATCGACCTGGCGATCCTGCTCGACTCACTCCTCGACCCCGACTGCCATTGAGGCCGAGGAGCCTCCGGACCGGGGGGCCCTCCATCTCCCCCCGGTCCCCTCACCCGGCGCGGCGGCCGCGAC
>JBOHWA010000540.1:0-9901 GCA_050735855.1 Binatia bacterium | reverse complement strand
GGTACCAACGCAGCGGTAGGAGATACCCGAGCTCGCGGATGCCGGGCGGCATGAGTTGAAAGGGGATCATCGAGCCCGAGAGCACGAACGACGGGAGGATGAAGAACACCGAAATGAACACCGCCTGGGCCGAGGTGCGCGACACGGTCGAGACGAATACGCCGATCGACAGCGAGCCGAGGACGAACGGCAGTGTCACCAGGACCAGCGCCAGCCAACTGCCGCGCGGCCAGACGCCGAAGCACACGCCGGCCGACACCACGGCCAGCAGCATGACGGCGAAGGAGATGACGACGTACGGGGTGAGCTTGCCGAGCACGATCTCGATCGGCGTGGTCGGCGACGACAGCATGTGCTCGTACGTGCCGCTCTCGCGCTCGCCGACGATGCCCAGGCTGGTCGCCGACAGACACAGGTTGGTGAGCAGGATGCCGGCCAGGCCGGCGAGGAAGAATTCGCGGTCGCGCAGCCGCGGGTTGAACAGGAAGCGCTGGCGCAGCTCGAGCGTCGGCAGCGGGATCGCCGACGGGGCATCGCGCGCGGTGTCGAATGTCGCACCGACCAGACCGATGTAGCCGCCGACGCGTGCCGCGGTCACCGGATCGGTGCCGTCGAGCAGCGTCTGCACCTCCGCCTGATCGCGCGCCATGGCGCGGCGAAACTCGGGCGGGATGACGACCACCGCCAGCGCATGGCCGCGCTTGAGCAGGGTTCGCCCTTCGTCGTAGCTGCCGATCGCCTGCGGCGGGCGGAAGTAGCCGGTCGACTGCACCGCCTCGACGAAGCGGCGCGACGCGCTGGTCTGGCTGTGGTCGAGCACCGCCCACGGCACGTTGGCCGGTTTGTTCGACAGCGCCAGGCCGAAGAGCAGCAGCGTCATCACCGGCTGCAGGAAGACGGCGGCGATGAAGGCGCGGTCGTGGCGCAGGGTGGTGGCTTCCTTGTAGGCGACGGCGCCGATGTTGGAGAGAAAGTGCGCCGGCGATCCGGTGGGCGCGCGCCGGCTCATGCGCGCGCCTCCATGCTGCGCAGGGCGACGCCCATCAGCAGCAGGCCGAAGACCAGCAGCATCGCCAACTCCGGCAGCAGCTCGAGCGGCCCCTCGCCGCGCAGGTAGATGGCGCGGCTGACGCGGATGTAGTGGGTGGCCGGGAAGATCTCCGCCACCCACTGCACGGGCAGCGGCATGTTGCGGATCGGGAAGGCGAAGCCGCTCAGCTGGACCAGTGGGATGCTGGTCAGGACGGTCTTCTGCACCGCCTCGGCCGGGCTCGACGAGGTCGCCGAGATCACCAGGCCGAGCGCCAGCGAGGTGAGGACGTAGAACGACGAGACGGCGATGAAGAACGGGATGCTGCCGTTCGGCCAGGCGCCCATGATGACGCCGGCGGCCAGCACCATCAGCCCGACGTCGACGGCGAAGACGCCGCCGAGCGGCAGCACCTTGCCGAGAAAGATCTCCAGCGAGGTGGCGGGCGTCACCTGCAGCTGCTCGAAGGTGCCCTGCAGGCGCTCGTTGACGATCGACACGGCGGTGATCAGCGTCGTCAGGAAGGTGAGGACGAAACCAAACGTCCCCGCCACCATGTAGGGGGTGCCGTCGAGCGTCGGGTTGAACAGCACGCGCTGCACGACACGCACCCCACCGCCGGGCGCCGCGGCGCCCGGCTGATGCTCGCGGCCGCGGGCGGTGAGCGAGGCAACGCTGGCGCCGATCATGCCGCGCAGAAACGCCTCGGCGTTGCCGGCCGTGGTGGTCTCGGCGCCGTCGTAGAGCAGCTGCACCTCGGCCGCCGCCGCGCCCGGCGCCTCGCGCAGGGCCCGATCGAAGCTCGGCGGGATGATCACCGCGGCACTGATCTGGCCGCCGACCAGCGCCCGGTCGATCGCCGCACGGTCGGCGAAGTAGCGCGGCGTGAACTCGCCGTTGGCTTCGATATCCGCCAGCAGGCGGCGGCTCGAGGCGGTCTGCGAGGCGTCGTGGATGCCGAGTACCAGGTCGTCCACGTCGGCCGACATGGTGAAGCCGAAGACCAGCAGCGCCGCCAGCGGCACCGCCACCAGCATGCCGACAGTGAACGGATCGCGCAGCGTCGCGCGCGCTTCGCGACGCATCAGGGTGAGCACGCGCTGGGCGTTCATGCCGGCGCCCCCGCGCTGACCAGACGGCGGAACACGTCGGCCATCGGCGGCTGATCGATCGACACCGGGGCGCCGCGCGTGGCGCGGTGCAGCGCCGCCAGGGCCACCGGGTGCAGCGCGTCGATGGTCAGCTCGCTGCCGTCCGCCTCGGCGCGCCAGGAATACCCCGCCGCCTGCAGGGCCGGCGCGGACGCGGCCAGCGCGGCCGGTGGCACACCGACGCGAATCCGGTAGCCGACCGAGTAGCGCCGGCGCAGCTCCTCCGGCGCCGCGTCGACCACCAGCTTGCCGGCGGCGATGAACGCGGCGCGATCGCAGTAGTCGACCTCTTCGAGGAAGTGGGTGGTGACGAAGACGGTGACGCCGGCGCTCGCCTCCTCCTGGATCAGGTCCCAGAACAGGGCGCGGTTGTGCACGTCGACGCCGGCCGTCGGCTCGTCGAGGAACAGGACGCGCGGCTGGTGCAGGGTCGCCACCGCCAGCCCGGCGCGCTGGCGGATGCCGGCCGGCAGGTTCTCCGGCCGCTCGCCCTCGGCGTCGCCGAGCTCGAAGCGCTCGCGCAGGGCGCCCCAGCGCTCTTCCAGGGCCGCGCCCGAGAGGCTGCACAGGCCGGCATAGAACTCGACGTTCTCGCGCAGCGACAGGCCCTGGTAGAGGCTGACCTTCTGGCCCATGTAGCCGATGCGGTCGCGCACCGCGCGCGGATGGTGGATGACGTCGACGCCGTCGAGTTCGATCTCGCCCGCGGTCGGCTTGAGCAGGCCGATCAGCATGCGAATGGTGGTGCTCTTCCCCGAGCCGTTGGCGCCGAGGAAGGCGAAGATGGTGCCGGGCTCGACCCCCAGGGTGAGGTCGTCGACGGCGACGAAGTCGCCGAAGCGCTTGGTCAGTCCGCGCGCCGAGATGATCATGCGTGCGATCCGCGGGCCAGATGCAGCAGCGTGGCTTCCATGTCGATCGGCGCCTGCTCGGCGACCAGCACCGCGGCCGGCAGCGTGGCGAGATCGTGCAGCACGCGCGCGGCGCCGGGGGTGGAGGCGCGCGGCACCTCGACGCGCGCATAGCCGGCGGTGGCGCGCGCGTCGCCGACGTACGGCAGCGCCCGCGCGGCGCGGGCGATGGCGCGCGGATCGTCGCCCCAGGCGCGGTAGAGCTCGAGCGGCACGGCGGCGCGTAGCGCCTCGGGGGTCCCCTGCGCGACGATGCGACCGTCGTCGAGGTAGAGCAGGCGCTCGCAGGCCGCCACTTCCTCGAGATAGCTGGTGCTGATCAGGATCAGCGTGTCGGCGCTGCGTTCGCGCAGCATCTCCCAGATCTCGTCGCGCGCCAGCACGTCGACGCCGGCGGTCGGTTCGTCGAGCAGCAGCAGCGCCGGCTCGGGCAGCAGCGCGCAGCTCACCGCCAGCTTCTGCTTCATGCCGCCGGACAGGGCGCCGGCCGGGCGATCGGTGAACGGCGCCAGCCCGGTGCGCTCGAGTAGGGCGCCGGCGCGGCGCTCGAACGTCGCCGCGTCGATCTGGTGCAGGCGGGCGGTGAAACGCAGGTTCTCGAATACCGACAGCTCGCGCGGCAGGCCGAAGACCTGCGGCACGTAGCCGACCTGCGTCTTGAGCGCGCGCACATCGCCGGCCAGATCGTGGCCGAGCACGCGCGCCTCCTCGGCCTCGATCTCGAGCAGCCCGGCCAGCGCCCGCAGCAGCGTGGTCTTGCCCGCGCCGTCGGGGCCGACGATGCCGACCAGGTGCGCGCCGGCGATGTCGAGGTCGATGCCGGCCAGTCCGACCCGCGCCCCGAAGCGCTTGCGCAGGTTGCGCAGCCGGATGGTGGGCGCGACGCCGGTCATGACGCGGCCGGCGCGTCCTCGAGGTAGACGTTGCCCTCGGTCCCGGGGCGGAAGCGTTCGATGTCGCCGAGGATCTTCACCTTGGCCCGGTAGACCTGGCCGAGCCGATCGTCGCGGGTCTCGATCTTCTCCGGCGTGAAGTTGGCGCGGTCGGCGATGAAGCTGATCTCGCCCGGCACGCGCTGACCGGGGGCGCTGTCGAGCTCGATGGCGACGCGCTGGCCGACGCGCAGGCGCTCCAGCTCGCTGACCGGCACGTAGATCTGCACGTACTGATCGCGCGGGTCGAGCAGCGCGAGCAGCGGCGTGCCGGGCTGGGCGAGCTCGCCCGGCCAGATGAACTGCGTCTGCACGCGGGTCGCCACCGGCGGGGCGTGCACCTCCGACTTGGCGTGCGTCACCGTCAGCTCGGCCAACTCCGCCTCGGCCAGGCCGCGCTGCTGGATGAGCACGTCGAGCTGGTGGCGGGCGACGGCGGTGTTGCCCGCCTCGGCCTCGGCGCGCGCCACCATGTCGCGCGCCCGGTCGCGCGCGCTGGCCGCCTGATCGCGCGCCGAGCGCACCTCGTCGAGCAGCTGGTCGGTGCTGGCGCCGGTGCTGATCAGGCCTTGCTCGCGTTTGAACGTCGCCTCGGCCAGCGCCGCCGCCGCATCCGCCTGCCGCAGCTCCGCACGCCGGGCTTTGACGTCCTGCGCCCAGGTGCGCTCGAGGGTCGCCACCTGCTCGGCCTGGCGGCGGATCTCGGCGTCGAGCACGGCCAGCGACTGCTGCTTGGCGCGCAGCCGAGCGGCGATATCCTGATCGTCGAGGCGCGCGATCAGCGCCGCGGCCGGGACCTGATCGCCCTCGCCGAACGCCACCTCCAGCACGCGGCCGCTGACTTCGGCGCGGATGACGCGCTCCTCGCCCTCGACCACGCCGGTGTAGTGCGGCGTGCCGCGGTCGCGCCGCCAGTAGGCGGCACCGGCGACGACCGCGACGGCCAACGCGACCAGCACGAGTATGAGCTTGCGTGGCATGGATCACCTTTCTGCGGCGAGCAGTGGCTCGAACGGCGCGCCCATCAGCTCCTGCAGCTCGGCGCGGCGGGTGTGCGCCTCGTAGAGCGCCGTGGCGAGCACGGCGCGCTGCTCGGTGAGCAGACGTTGCGCGTCGAGCACGTCGCGGCTCTCGGCCCGCCCGGCGTCGAACTGCTGCTGGCGGATGCGCAGATTCTCCTCCGCCGCGCCGACGGCGACGCTGGCGGTATCGAGCGCGCTGAGGCGCTCCGCGGCGGCGCGCTGGATGGCGCGCAGACTCTGCTCGAGGCGGCGCAACTCGGCCTCGAGCTCGATCTGGTTCTCGTCCAGCGCCAGGCGCGCGGCGGTGATGCGCTCCTCCCGGCGGGTGTCGGTGCCCAGATCCCAGGTGAAGCCGACGAAGCCGGACCCGATCGCCTGCGGCTCGAACAGCGTCGTGCTGGAATACTCCATCTGCCCGCCGGCGTTGAAGCGCGGGATGCGGCTGCGCTCGAGCGCGCTGAGCTCGGCCTCGCGCTGGCGTTGGCGCTCGAAGAGCGCGCTGAGCACCGGGTTCTGCTCCTGCGCCGCCTGCAGCATCTCGGCCTCGCCGGGCAGCACCGGCCGCGCGCGCACGTCCTGCACTCGCGTCGGCGCGTCGACCTCGACCCCGATCGCCTGGTTGAAGGCCCAGCGGGCGCGATCGATGTTGAGATCGTCCTGTTGCAGCCGCTGCTGGGCGTTGCGCAGCACCACCTGCACTTCGAGCACTTCGTTCTTGGTCAGCCGCCCGGCGCGGAAGCGCTCGTCGGCGTCGCCGTACTGCCGTTCGTACAACGCGATGGTCTGCTCGGTGACCTCGCGCAGCCGCTCGGCCGCCAGGCGCTGGTAGTAGGCGCGGATCACCGCGACGCCCTGCTCGAGCTCGACCGCCCAGCGCCGCGCCTGTTCGCCGCGATAGCCGGCCTGCGCCGCTGCCAGCGTCTGGCGCAGCTCGCCGGAGAGATCGAGCGGCAGCTGAATCAGCGCGTTGATCGTGCCGGCGTCGCTGTCGCTCAGCACCACCTCGAACGGGGGCGAGCCGGGTGGCAGCATGAACGCCGGCGGCAGCTCGGGCTGCGTGCTGCGCACGTCGGTGTACCAGGTATAGGCGCCCTGCGCCGTCGTGCTCGGCAGCAGCAGGCCGCGCGCCTCGAGGGCGCGCTGGCGGGCGATGGCGGTGCGCACGCCGGCCGCGGCGATGGCGCGGTTGGCGCGGTTGGCCTGGGCCAGCGCAGCGGCGAGGTCGTAGGTCTCGTCGGCCGCCGGCGGGCGCGGGGCGCCCGGGTCCTCGACCCCCGCCGCCGGCGCCAACGCGGTGACCGCGGCGCGGCGCTCGGCCGGCGTCCAGCCGCCGTCGCCCTCCGGGCGCCAGACGTCGCGCACCGCCGTGCACCCAGCCGCCAGCAGCGCCAGGGCCGCGATCGACGCGTGCCTCATCGCGCCGCCCTGCGCGGCCGGCGACGCGCCGCCAGATGCGCCATGCCGCCGAGCGAGAACTCGGCGATGTGCTCCGCCGCCGTGCGCAGCGCCGCCGGCTTCAAGGCCCCGGGTCCGCTGAGGTGCTCCAGCGCCGGCATCATGTGGCGGTAGAAGAAGACCTGCCCGACCATACTCAACACACAGCGCTCCACCGCCGCCCGGCCGAGGCGCGGAAAGAGCCGCGCCACGATGGCTTCCATCTCGCGCTTGTGCGGTACGATGAACTGCTCGACGATGTGCGGCAGCGCCGCGCTCGGATCGCACATCTCGCGCATCATCAACGTCCCGTGCGGCCCCGGCGGCGGCCCCAGCAACAGCTCGAGCATGGCGCCGATGCGCGCCTGCAGCAGCGCGCGCAGCGCCGCCCGCCCGGGCCGCGCCACCAGGCGCGCGCCGCGCTGCTCGAGATGCGCGACGACGTCGTCGAACTGGGCGTGCAGGACATCGAGGTAGAGCGTCTCCTTGGAGCCGAAGTGATAGTGCGCCGCCGCCAGGTTCACGCCGGCGCGCTGCGCGATCTCGCGCATCGTCGCGCCGTGAAATCCGCGCGCCGCGAAGAGCGCGGCCGCGGCATCGACGACCCGGGCCTTGGTGGCGCGCACGTCGGGGGCTTTGGCGGCGGCGGGCATGTCAAACGGACGTTTAAAACATGCGTTGGGGGAAGGTCAAGAGCGGGAGGGGGTTCGGCTCCCGGCACGTCGTCTCGGCGAGGGACGATCGGTGACCTGGCGCGGACTTATGTGCATCAGGACGCGGTGCACGGTGGGCTGGTCGGAGAAGCGTCGGTAGTCCCCTGGTGCTCGGCGCGCTGGTTCGAGCCGACAGCGGACGCGGCGTTTCGGCGCGTGGTAGGGCGCCGCCGGATCGATCCGGTGAGAGTGCGGGAGTTTGTTCCCGCACTCCGCACTAGGAGGGGAACGTCACGTACTCGTCGATCAGCAGCAGGGCCAGGTCGGTCGCGGCGGGGCGCGCGCCGGTGAGGCGGCCGCGGCTGCGCAGGTCGTCGACCAGGCGGTCGAGGATGGTGTCGAGGGCCAGGTCGTCGCTGTGCTCGGCCCAGGCTTGGCGTTCGCCCTGATCGGCGAAGCAGTAGGCCTTCCAGGAGATCGAGAAGCGCAGCTCGTCCCAGTCATAGCGCGCCACGACCTGCGCGCCGTCGCGAATGCTCCAGCGGCGCGGGCCGTCGCAGAGCAGGTGCATGCCCGGGCGCAGCGGCGCCATCTCGCCGCCGCGGCTGGCGACGCGATCGACGCCGTGGAAGACGCTGTCGGTGTCGAGCAGGATGGCGCTGTTGCGGCGCGCCGGCAGCGCCACCGCGGCGCCGGCCGCGCCGCTCGGGTAGAAAACGAACGCGCCGCCTTCGCACTGGCTGAACCACGAGACGCCGGTGACGATCGGCATGCGCCAGGCCTCGAACAGCCCGGCGTGGTGCATCACCACCATCAGCCACTGCGGGAACTTCTTGCGGTTGGCGCCGCGGAATTCGGGCACATCGGTGTGCACGGCGAGCTCCTGGCCGGCGACCAGGATGTTGGCGTAGACGATCGCCGGCACGATCACCGGGCGGCCGTGCACGGCGCGCGCCGCGGCGACGAAGCCCGCGTGGTGCAGGAACGGCTCGATGCCGTCGATGAGGATCTCGTCGCCGTAGGCGTACGACTCGCGGAAATAGTTGGTGCGCGCCGCCAGCACCGCCAGATCTTCCTGCCGCCCAAGGCGGCCGCCCTTGCGGATGAAGTTCATCACCGCGTCGTGGCGCTGGGCCAGGCCCTGCCCGATCTCCGACTCGGAGGCCTCCTGCGAGTACATCCCGTAGCGCCCGAAGCGCTCGCAGAGGGCGATCATCGCGTCCGCATCGGCCGGCGAGAGGAGCGGATCGAACAGCTCGTAGTGGTGTTGGTCCATTGGGTCTCCGTGTCGGTTCGTCGGGCGTTCCTGGTGGTGCGTTTCCTTCCCGGCTGATACCAGGCGCGTCGACCGAAGAGCAATTTGGCGCGCCGCCGGGCCAGGGCTCGCAAAAATCGGCCGGCATGCGCACAATGCGGCCGATGCATCCGTCCTCCTCGGCGCCGGCGCCGCTGCGCGGTGAGCCCACCTAGTGCGCTACGAACTCTTCATCGGTCTGCGCTATCTGCGCGCCAAGCGGCGCGAGGCGTTCATCTCGCTGATCACCATCATCTCCACGCTCGGCGTCGCCATCGGGGTGATGACGCTGACGATCGTGCTGGCGGTGATGACCGGCTTCGAAGAGGACCTGCGCGATCGCATCCTCGCCTTCAACCCGCATGTCTCGATCTGGGGCGCGCTCGGCCCCATGGAGGGGTTCGAAGAGGTCGCCGCCAAGGCGCGCGCCGTGCCGGGTGTCGTGCGCGCCGAGCCGTTCGTCTACGACCAGCTCATGCTGTCGACGCCGGAGCACTTCGCCGGCGTGCTGGTGCGCGGCATCCCGCCGACGGCCGCGGCCAACCCCGACCTCGCGGCGCGCCTGCGCCAGGGCAGCATCGAGCAGCTCGATCGCTCCTTCGCGGTGCCGCTGCACGACGGCCGCGGCGCGACGGTGCAGCTGCCCGGCATCATCCTCGGCGGCGAGCTGGCCAAAAAGCTCGCCATCAAGAGCGGCGAAACGGTCAGCGTCGCCTCGGCGCCGAGCGCCGCCGCGGCCTTGCCGCGCATCCGCACCTTCGTGGTGGTCGGCGAGTTCGACTCCGGTATGCCGGAGTACGACAGCGGCCTGGCCTACGTCGGGCTCGGCGACGCACGCCGGCTGTTCGACCTCGGCGAGACCGTCACCGGCATCGAGGTGAAGATCGCCGATCTCTACCAGGCGCAGGCCGTCGCCGCGCGCCTGCGCACGGCGCTCGGCCCCGGTGTCCGCGTGCGCGACTGGATGGAGGCCAACCACAACCTCTTCGCCGCGCTCAAGCTGCAGAAGACCGTGTACTTCATCGTGCTGCTGCTCATCATCCTGGTCGCCGCCTTCACCGTCCTGGCCACGCTCATCATGGTGGTGATGGAGAAGCGCAAGGACATCGCGGTGCTCAAATCGATGGGCGCCCCGAACGCCGCCATCGCCCGCATTTTCATCCTCAAGGGCCTGGTGATCGGCGGGCTCGGCACGCTGCTCGGCAACCTCGGCGGCTACGCCGGCTGCTGGCTGCTGCAGCACTACACGTTCGTCGACCTGCCGAAGGACATCTTCTACGTCTCGACCGTGCCGGTGAAGGTCGAGCCGCAGTACTTCGTCATCGTCACCGTCGCCGCCCTGCTGATCTGCCTGCTCGCCACGCTCTACCCGGCGCGCCAGGCGGCGCGCCTCGTGCCGGTCGACCTCATTCGTTACGAGTGAACGCCGGACGCCGGACGTGGAGGGCGCCGGGCCCTCGGCGCCGTGATCGCG
>JBOHWA010000539.1:0-2421 GCA_050735855.1 Binatia bacterium | reverse complement strand
GCCGCCCCTCACTCCGCGGCGGCGATCTCGAGGGTGACCTTGGTCACCGCGATGCGACCGCCCATGCAGACGTCGACGTCGCGCCCGGGGTGGCGTGGCCGCTCGTGGTAGTCGCCGACGTAGGTGTAGCGGTCGCCGTCGCGGCGATAGCGCACCCCGTGCGGGCGCGTGTCGAGCCCGCAGAAGACGATCGGCAGCACCGTTTCGTCGCCCGGCGGATGCGGGAGATTGACGTTCCAGAAGTGGCCCGGTTCGAGCGGGCGCGCCAGCAACAGCGCCAGCACCGCGGCGACGCGCCGCACGGTGAGCTCCCAGTCGAGCGCGCGCTCGCGAGCGACGTATTGCGACAGCGCGATGGCGCGGTAGCCGAGCAGCGCCGCCTCGCGCGCCGCCGCGACCGTGCCGGAGGTGTAGACGTCGGCACCGAGGTTGCCTCCGCGGTTGATGCCGGACAACAACCAGGCGGCGTGTGGCGCGATGGTGGTCAGCGCGATGCGGGCGCAGTCGGCCGGCGTGCCGGCGACGCGGAGACGGCGCGGGGCCAGCGCGTCGACCTGAATCGGTGCGTGCGTGGTGATCTGGTGGCCGACGCCGGACTGTGCCCCCGCCGGCGCGACCACCACCAACTCGCCGGCCGAGTCCGCCGCCGCCTCGAGCGCCGCCAGGCCCGGCGCGTCGATGCCGTCGTCATTGGTGAGCACGAGCTGCACCGGCGAATTGATGACCTGTTCCCGCCGGCGAATCCAGCCCGGCGCGCAGCCGCTCGCCAGCCCGGCGCGCAGCCGCTCGACGATCCGGCGCGCAGCGGGCAAACGGTTGCCCGGCAGCGACCGGGTGCGGTAAGCGAGGAGCGCCCGTGCGGTGCGGGCGAGAGGAAAGGGGTGGTGCATGAAGCGACTGGTGGTGGTGGGCGCGGCGCTGCTGGCGGCGCTGATCGGGGCGGGCGTCAGTCCGGCGCGGGCGGATTCCTGCAGTCCGGCGATGTGCGCCGGCATGAGCCCGGTGTGCTGGCTCGCCTACGAGAAGATCATGGTCAACAAGGAGAGCAAGTTCGCCAGCATCGACCAGTGCAACGCGGTGGTGCGCGACCTCGAGGGCCAGGGCAGCTGGCTCCAGGTGAAGGGTCTGACCCCCGCCCAGGGCCTGTGCGCCTGCGAGGCCGCCTTCTGGAGCCTCGACGGACCCGACCAGGGTCTCCCCAACATCCAGGACACCGGCGAGGAGGACGACAACCGCTCCGACGACGACGACGGCGGCAGCGAACGCCCGGGCGGCTACTGAGCCGGTCAAAGGGACAAATTTCCTTGAAAAACTGCGAACAGCTGTGCGACTGTTCCCCCGGGGTCAATCCGACCTCTCTTCAACGGGGTAAGGGGGTCACATGAAGAAGCTCCTGGGGGCTGCGGTCGCCATGGCATTGGTCTGCGGTGTCGGCGCAGCGGAAGCACAGACGCGCGGCACGGCGACCAGCCGCGTCCGGCTGGTGCGGGCGCAGTGCACCACCGGTCCGTGCAATCCGTTCTTCACGTTCCAGGGCGGCGCCGCGCTGATCAAGCGCGCCAAGCAGCCGAAGTTGGTGTCCAACCGCAAGTTCGGCAACATCCGCATCAATTCTCTGCAACGCCTCGGCGGCCCGCTGATCCCGGCCACGCTCGACGCGCAGATCTCCGGCACGATCTTCTACGGCGCGGATCTGAACGCCGCCTGCGGGCTGGCCAACACCGTCGTGTCGGGACCGTTCGCGACGTCGACGATGACCTGCACCGTCGGCGGCGACGGCTCGGCGCAATGCCGCGGCAACCTGTTCTTCATCAACTTCACCGATCCGGAATGCAGCGACGTCACCCAGACCATCCAGGATCTCGACATCGAGGTGTATGAGGGTGGGTTCGTCGGCACGCCGGAGCGCCAGATCGCCAACTTCGGTATGGCGATTCTCGGCAAGGCACCCGATTGTGCGTCGGGGGGGAGCGGCTGCCCCTAGGAGTCGCTTCGGCGGACGCACAGTGCGCGCCCGGTCGAGCCACTGGCTCGGCCGGGCGTGTGGTTTCCGGCGCTGCGCCGCCTGGAGGGCGCCGGTCCCTCGGCGCCGGGGGTGGTGCGCGGCGGGCTCGGCTTGAGCGCGGCGCCGACGCAGCGGCGCCCTTCAGACTCTCGCCGCTAGCCGAGTCGCTCGATCAAGTGGGTGCGCAGCTCCGCGGCGGCGACCACCGCGTCGAGCGACCCGACCCGACACGCCCGCGCGATGTCGTGCGCTGCGTCGAAGGCCTGCGCCAGTGCGCCGTGCTGCTCGAGCCGCACCGCCTCGCGCAGGTGCTCGTAGGCCGCCTGCAGGGCGGCCGCCTGCGCGCTGTCGCGCGCCGTGCGCTGTGCGGCGCGCGCCGCCTGGACGCGCGGGTCGGCGTCGGTGCGCGCCTGGAC
>JBOHWA010000538.1:0-1781 GCA_050735855.1 Binatia bacterium | reverse complement strand
GGGCGGCATGGCCGTCGCGTCGGACGAGGTGCTCGCCGCCCTGCGCCGCGCCGCAGCGAGCGACGACGCCTCCCTGGTCCGCGCGGCAAGCGCCGCACTGCGCCGCCTGACCGCCGACCGGTGATCCTGTTCGCTCGCTGAAGACCCCGCCCCATGCTTCGACAAGCTCAGCACGAACGGATCGCCCCCCTCCGTTCGCCCTGAGCTCTCTGAGCTTGTCGAAGGGCGGCCACCGGTATCGCGACCGCGCCTACGCGTTTGCGCGCCACAGGTGCCAGCGGCGCACCGTCATGCGGACCATCGGGTGGGTGGCGGCGGCCAGCGGCATGGACCGGTACTGTGCGTAGCGGGCGCGCAGGGCGGCACAGGCGGCGGCGTACTCGTCGCCGTCGTCGACCACGGCGGCATCGAGGTGCAGGAGGAGATAGGCGAGCCGGCGCCAGTCGTCATCATAGTCGTCGACCACCAGGGCGGCGCGCGGGTTGGCGGCGAGGTTGGCCAGGCGCTTCAGCGCCCGCGGCCCGTGCCGCTTGGGCTTGTCGTCGGCGACGAAGTAGAGGCGATCGCCGAGGCGCGCGTAGCAGAGCGGGATGACGTGCGGCACACCGCTCGCGTCGGCCGTCGCCAGGTGGCCGACGGCGTGTGCGTCGAGGAACGCGCGCGCGGCGTCGCTCAGCGTCATCAGCCCGGTTCGTCGGGCGGCAGCTCGCCGCGAAAGACCGCCTGCGCCTCGCTGCGCAGCGGCAGCGGATCGCGGTCGTAGCGCGACGAGAAGTGGAACGTCTCGAGCCGCTGCACCCCGGCGGCGCGCGCCAGGCTGCCGGCCTGCCGCGCGGTCAGATGGTAGCGCTTGCTCGCCTGGTCGCGGTCGGCGTCGAGAAACAGCGACTCGCAGAAGAAGACATCCGCGCCGCGCGCCAGGGCGCTGATGCGCTCCATGTTGGCGCGGCTGAACAGCGTGTCGACGACGTAGGCGAGCTTCTGGCCCGGGGTGGCGACCACCAGGCGCTCGCGCAGCTCGCCGAGGCTGAAACGCATGCGGCGCGGCGCGCCGCCGTCGATCCATTCGGCGACGATCGGCGTGTCGTCCGCGGCACCGGCGCGCAGCGCATCCTTGAGCTGGTTCAACCAGCGCCCGGGCGGCACGCCGAGCGCGGCGAGCTGGTCGGCGCGCACGTTGAGGCGCGTCTTCTCGGCCAGTGCGAAGCCGAGACACGCGATGCGGTGATCGAGGTGGGCGGCGGAGACGGTCAGCGTGTCGCTGTCGACCAGGACGCCGTTGAACGGGCGGCTGGGCAGCGGCTCGGGCGCGAACGCGGTGCGCGCCGGCAGGCGGACGGCGTCGATCTGCTCCACCCCGACCTCGTGCACGCTGAGGGTCAGCGGGTAGCTGTCGGTCAGGTTCCACGTGTACCCGGCCAGCTTGCCGCACACGTTGGCGATGATGCCCGGCGGTCCGAAGATCTCCAGATGGAGGTCGCGCGCCAGGACGATGCGCAGCAGATGATCGAAGCCGATGAAGTGATCCATGTGGGTGTGCGAGACGAACACATGACTGACCTTGAGCAGCGCCGCGGCCGGCTGCCGGTCGAGGCGGCCGAGGTCGAAGAGCATCGCGCGCCCCTGATGGCGCAGCCCGACGTAGAGGCCGGGATCGCCGAATGGCGGGTTGAGCAGTCGCGGGAGGAAGGCGGTCGGCATGGGCGTACTGGCCGCTTATGGCATATCGCCTATCGCATATCGCCCCCGCCTCCCCGACCTTGGCGGGCTCGAACGACAGG
>JBOHWA010000537.1:0-2083 GCA_050735855.1 Binatia bacterium | reverse complement strand
GGGTGGCGGGCGCCGGGGTTGGCGGCGGTCATCAACGCCTCGGTGTAGGTGCCGGCGGCGCGCAGCGCGCGGCGCCACGGCGGCAGCGTCTTGCCGGTCGGCGGGCGCAGCGGGCGCAGCAGCAGTTGCGTGCCGACGCGCAGGTAGCGCTGGAACTCGTCGAACGATTCGATGCGCAGCAGCATCGGCAGGGCGTAGCGCGGCCGGCTGTAGAACTTGAAGTAGGCGGCGCGCGCCATGCGCTCGAGTTCGGGGCGGGTCATCTGGGTCCACGGCGTCGGCAGCAGGTGCTCGTCGACCGAGCCGCGCATGTACTCGCGCCAGTAGTCCATGCCGGTGGCGTCGATGATGTGGCGCTTCTCCAGCTCGGTGTGCGGCTTGATGATCGCCAACTGGTACTGCGCGTAGGTGAGCGGCAGGGTGAGCGAGAAGTCGATCGTCTTCTTGCAGGTCGCCGCGGTGTCGTCCGGCGCGCCGAGGATGAAGAAGCCGAGCGCCATGATGCCGTGCTCCTGCACGCACTCGAGCACCTTGCGGATCTGGCTGGTGGCGCGCTGGCCCTTCATCATCGCGGCGAGGATCTCGTCGTCGCCCGACTCGACGCCGAAGAAGATGCGCCGGCAGCCGCCCTCGGCGATGGTGCGGATGAGCTCCTCGTCGACCTTGCCGTCGGACTTGTGGAACGACATCGAGTCGATACGCGAGCGGCACGACCAGATGATGTCGAGATTGCGCCGCCGGTGCTCGCGCGCCATCTCCATCACCCGCTCGCGGTTGTGCAGCATCAGCGGATCGAACCAGTCGATCTCGTGGATGCCGAGCGCGATGCACTCCTCCATCTCGGCGATCAGCTGCGCCGGCGAGCGCGCGTCGAAGCCGCTGGTGCGCATGCAGCAGAACGAGCACGGGTAGGGGCAGCCCACCTCGCTCATGCCGATGGTGAAGTTGCGGCGCTGCGAGACGTGCGAATAGTAGAGGTGGTTCGGGTAGATGCTGCGATCGGGGAAGGGGAACTCGGAGAACTTGAGCTTCTGCGCGCGCGGCTTGGTGAAGCGCAGCTGGCCGCCCTCGAAGTAGAAGAGGTCGTCGACCTGGTCGTAGCCGTGGCCGCGCTCGAAGGCGGGCAGGAACTCGCGCAGGAAGGCGACGTTCTCGCCGGCGCACAGGTAGTCGAAGCAGCCGTGCGCCATGATCTCCTGCGGGTAGACCTTGGCTTCGTAGCCGCCGACCAGGACGGGCAGGCCGGTCTCGGCCTTGATCTGCTTCGCCCAGCGCAGCATGAAGCGGAAGGTCTGGCAGGCGTGGGCGGAGAAGCCGACCAGGTCGGGCCCCCACTCGCGGATCAGCTTGATGATGTCCTCGCAGGACGACCGGTTGGCCAGCCCGTCGAAGAGCCGCACCTCCCACCCCATCTCCTTGGCGACGCGCGACGCCCAGCCGAAGCCGAGGTGCGGGAAGAGCCCGAACTCGTCGTCGACGGTGGGGAGATTCTCGTTGAAAATCTGCGTGTGGAAACTAGGGTAAACGAACGCGAGCTTCATGGAGTGTTGGTCTCTCCCCCCCGACCCCCCGCGCCCCCTGCCGCGGGGCCTCGCGGGCGGCGATGATCAGCAGCGCTACTCTTCCGTGACACTTCACAGTAATGGGACTCTCTCGTGGAAAGCAAACCTGAAAATGCGCCGCCGGCGGCGGCACCACAATCGCCGCAGGCCATGCCGCACCTGCATTTTGTCGGCCTGGCCGGCTCGCCGTGGACGGAGCGCGCCCGCTGGATGTTCGACCACCACGGGCTGGCCTACCGCTACACCGCCTACCGGCCGTTGCTCGACCAGCCGTGGCTACGCTGGTTCGCCCGCCAGCCGACCGGGCGCCTGCATCTGCCGGTCCTGCGCGACCGCCAGCAGGTGGTGATCGGCTCGTTCCAGGTGGTGCAGCACGCCGAGCGCGCCGGCACCCGCGCCCGCCTGCTGCTCGATATCAGCGCCATCGTCGCCTGGAACCGCCTGGCCGATCAGGTCAACGCCGCCGGACGGCTGCTCGGCGGCCAGCGTCTGCTGGCCGACGCGGCGGGGCTGGACGAGAC
>JBOHWA010000536.1:0-13247 GCA_050735855.1 Binatia bacterium | reverse complement strand
TGCTGATCCCGTTTCTCGCCATGTTTGCCTTCTTCGGCGTCATGCTGATGCTCATCCGCTGGCTGATGAAGCCGCGCCTGGCGTGACCGCGGCATGGCGCGCAACATCGAGATCAAGGCGCGCGTCGTCGACCTCGCCGCGGCGCGCTCCGCCGCCCTCGCCGCCGGCGCCCGCCCGCACGCGGTCGAGCACCAGCTCGATCGCTACTACGCCCTCGACGGCGACCGGCGGCTGAAACTGCGCACCATCGACGGCGCCGGCGCCGCGCTGATCGACTACCGCCGCCCCGAAGCCGAGGGCGTACGCGCCAGCGACTACACCATCACGCCGGTACGCGACGCTGCCGCCGGCGTCTGCCTGGTGCCCAAGGGCCGGCCGCTGGTCGAGGTGCGCAAGCGGCGCGAAATCCTGCTGTGGGACAACGTCCGTATCCATCTTGACGCGGTCGACGGCCTCGGCACCTTCCTCGAGCTCGAGGCGGTGGTGGACGCCGCGCACGACGACGCCCGCTGCCAGGCGCAGGTGGCGACGCTCATGGCCGCGCTCGCCATCGCCGATGCCGACCTCATCCGCGCCTCGTACGCCGAGCTGCTGCGGCCATGGATCGGAACAAATTTATCTTGACTTGCTAACAGAAGTTGTTTAGCTCGGTGGCCAGAGGGACCGAGCGATGCACAGCCCAGCGGTCGGTGAGGCAGAACGAGTCAGTCGAAGCGCGGCCCGGCGCGTCGCTCGGCTGACCGGTGCAGCGCTGGCCTTCTGCGCATTTTCAGTCGGGATGGCTGCGGCTGGCGATGAGGTCGAGATCCGCGGGCACGTCTTTGACGCGCTGGCGGGGGTCGACGCGCCGGTCGCCGGCGCGCAGGTCAGGTTCTGGCAGGACGGTGCGCATTCGACCCTGACGACCGATGCGGCCGGCGTGTTCCGTTTCATCCTGACGCCGCAGGACGGCGAGGCGGAGACGTTCGCGCTGTGGGCGCAGGCCGAGGGCTATTTCACGGAGTTGGTCATCGTCCCGGTCATCGACCTGCAGCGGGCGGGGGGCATCGAGATCGCGCTGCGACCGGCCCCTGCGCGGGTGGTCACTGTGGTCAGCGGGCTCGTCTATGACGTCTCGATCGGCCCCGATGCGCCGATCGCCGGCGCCGCGGTGACGTACACCTACGACGGCGGCAGCGCCTATCCCGATGTCAGCGACGTCGTGCGGACCGACCCCGACGGTCGCTACCGGATCGAGCTGCCGCTCGGTCCCGACGATTCGCTCGCGCTGCACGTCGAGGCCGACGGCTACGGCGTGCTGAGCCGCGGCTTCTACGTTGCGGAGCTGCCAGGCGGCATGGCCCCCGACTTCGCCCTGCCGCCGCTCGGCGGCGTCGCACTGGTCGAGCCCGGCGCGGCGACCCTCCGCTGTGCCGCTGGTTTCACCGTCGCCGTCGCCAACGTCGGCCCGCCCGATGAGTTGCTCACCATCATCGACTTCCAGTTCGGGTTTGCCTACAGCCAGGGCGTCTACGGTCAGAATTTCTCCTGGGACATCAGCCAGATCCAGTTCCCGCTCGTGCTCGCGCCTGGTGAGCAGGTCGAGTTCCCGGTGTGGTTCGATCCGGGCGACTTTGCCTCGCGGCTGTACTTCACCGTCATCAGCGGCTCGCGCGAGGGCGCCAGCGCCACGTACTTCGGGGGACGCAGCGCCGACTGCGGCTGCGCCGGCGATTGCGACGGTGACGGCCACGTCAGCGTCGGCGAGTTGGTGCGCGCCGTGGGGGTGGCGCTCGGCGCCGAGGGCGGCGCCGCCTGCCCGATGCTCGATGGCGACGCGAATGCGGTGGTGTCGATCAGTGAGATCCTCGCCGCGGTCGGCAACGCCCTGCGCGGCTGTCCGGCGTAGACGAGAGATCCGGGCGAACGACGGAGGCACGCATGACACAGCGCACGAAGTGGTTCATCGCCGCGATGCTGGCAGTCTGGGGGATCGGCGCGCCGTCAGCGTCGCCGGCGACCACCGTCACGCCGAGCCCGACGGCCACGGCCAGCCCCAGCCCGCAGCGCACCGGTGACCTTGGCACGAAGCGGGTGGTCGGCCGCGTCTTCGACGCAAGCCGCGGAAGTGCCGTCGGCATCAGCGGCGCGACGGTGTCGATTGCCCATCGCGGGGCGGGGTCGGTCTCGACCGATGCGACGGGCGACTTCGCCATCAGCGTCTTCCTGCACGACACCGACACCGTCGTCGTCCAGGCCGCGGCCTACGGCTTTTCACCCGCTGAGGTCCGCTTCACCGGCGTGCAGCTGTGGTTCCTCCAGACCCCGGTCGAGATCGGCCTGGCGCCGCTTCACACGGTGCGCGGCGTGGTGCACGGCGACGTCAACTGCCCGACCGAGTCGCGCATCGTCGTCGAGCTCGCCGAGCAGGACTCCGGCGACCTGGCGCGCGCCGCCGAGACGACCGCCGAGGTGGAGTTTGCTTTCCCGGGTGTCGCCGACGGCGACTACACCATCACCGCCACGCCGGATTGCCAGCCGTCCAGCTATCAACCGGTCGACGTCTACGTGCGCGGCGCCGACGCCTACACCGAGCTCGACCCCGATCCCTGTCCGTCCACGCTGGTGATCGATCCCGTGCGCGGGCTGCCCGGCACGACCGTCGAGGTGATCGGCCGCTGCTACTACATCCACTCCGGCGGCCGCGCACAGCTGTTGCTCGACGGCGGCAACGTCGCGACGGTCGTCGCCGGCACCGTGGGCGACTATCGCGCGCAGATCGACATCCCGGCGGACTTCGCCGACGGCTTGCACACCATCATTGCGACCAACCTTGCCGGCGATCAGATCGGCGCCGGCGGCTACTACGTCGACACCTCGTCGACCCGCGAGTGCATCGGCGACTGCGACCGCAACGGCGCGGTGACCATCAGCGAGCTGCTCGATGTGGTGAATCTGAGCCTCGGCCAACGGCCTCGCTTTGGCTGCAACGCGGCCACCGCCGACGGCACGCAGCCGGTGCGGATCACCACCATCATTGCCGCGGTGCAGGCGGCGGTCCACGGGTGCCGGGCCTCCCTCGGGGGCGCCTGTTACGAGAACAGCGACTGCACGGCGTCCGCCGAGCCCTACGAGCCGTACCTCACCGGCCGCGGCGAATGCTGCCGCCTCTGGCGCACCGGCTCGCTGCCGTTCACCTGGTGCCCGGGCGAGGCGTTCGACGCGGAATCGGGCGCGTGCAGTCAGTGCGCCAGCCCCTGTTGAGGCGGGCGCCGGACAGAGTCCTGGTGGCGCGGGTCCGCCCAGCGGACTTGGGTTGGTGCATTGCAGTGCACCACGCGGGAGAGGTGCCCGCGCCGCCAGGTCACATCAGAGTCGTTCGACGCTGACCATGGCGTTGTAGTGCGGTACGCCGCCGACCGGGTCGAACACGCCGCGGGCGAGGAGCATGTTCGACTCCGGCCAATGCACCTGTAGGTTGCCGCGCGCGATCGGGGCGAGGTGGACGCGGCCCTCGAAGCGCCCGTGCGGACTGACCAGGGCGATGCGGTCGCCGCCGGCGAGGTGCAGCGCGGCGGCGTCGTCGGGGTGCATCAACACCGCATCGCGCGCCGCGCCGGTGAGCGGATCGACCTCGGCGTAGATCAGCGTATTGAACTGCTTGCCGCGCCGCGTGCTGACCGCGAAGGTGCCGGCCGGGCGCGGCAACGCCGGCAATGGCACGGCGATCAGATGGGCGCGGCCGTCCGCGGTCGGAAAGCGGTCGGGGGTGGGGTAGTGCGGGCCACCATACTGGAACGCTTCGCCCTCGCGCTGCAGCTGCTGGATGCCGTCGTAGAGCGGCACGACACGGGCGATCTCGGCGCGGATGGCCGGGCCGCTGGTGCAGCCGAGCGCCTCGGCGCCGGTCGGGTCGACGGCTGAGGCGAGCTCGCGCAGAATCCGCCACTCGGCGCGCGCCTCGCCGATCTGTCGCGGCAGCTCGGGGCTGTACATGACGCGGCGCTCGGTGCTGGTCTGCGTGCCGCCGCCGTCCTGCTCGTAGCGCGTCTTGGCGGGCAACAGGATGACCTCGTCGCCGGGCTCGAGCAGCATCTGATCCGTGACGATGATGTCCTGGTGCACACGGAGCGGAATGCGCGCCAGCGCCGCGGCGACGAAGTCGGGGTCGGGCAGGGTGCGCAGGAAGTTGCCGCCCAGACTGTAGAGCACGTCGAGCTCGCCACGCCCCGCCGCCTCGACCATCTCGCCGGCGGTCAGGCCCGGCGCGTCGGGGACCGGGAACCCGTAGGTGGCTGAGAGGGCCCGCGCCGCGTCGGGCGTGATCGCGCCGCCGCCTGGAAACGCCGTGGCGTAGGCGCCCATCTCGGCGCCACCCTGCACGCCGGAGTGGCCGCGGATCGGCATCAGTCCGCAGCGCGGACGGCCGACCCATCCCTTGAGCAGCGCCAGGTTGGCGACCATCTGCACCGCGGCGCCGCCGTCGGCGTGCTGGGTGATGCCCATACTCCACACCAGCACGCCGGTCTGCGCGTCGCGGATCAGCGCCGCGAATTCCTCCATGCTGGCGCGCGGCAGGCCGGCCTGCCGTTCGAGCACCGCCCAGTCCTGCTCTGCCGCGGCGGCCTGCAACTCCTCGAAACCGGTGGTGTACCGGGCGACGAACGCGGCATCGTACCATTCGTTGGCGAGCAGGGTCTTGATGACGCCGTAGAGGAAGGCGATGTCGCCGCTGAGCGAGACGCCGAACCAGTAATCGGCGATGTCGGTGCCGAACAGCGCGCTGCTCGCCGTCGACGGTACCCAGTAGCGCTCCATGCCCGGCTCGCGCAGCGGGTTGACCATGGCGACGCGCGTGCCCTGGCGCTTGGCCTCGTGCAGGTACTTCATCGCCACCGGCTGATCGTTGGCCGGGTTGGAGCCGAGGAACACCACCAGGTCGCTGCCAAACCAATCCTTGTAGCTGCAGGTGCTGGCGGCGACGCCGATGGCCCGCTTCATCGCGCCGGTGGACGGCGAGTGGCAGAGCCGCGCCGCATTGTCGATGTTGTTGGTACCGAGGAAGCGGGCGACCTTCTGAGCGACGTAGTACGTCTCATTGGTGAGCGCCCGCGCTGTCAGGTAGAACGCCACGCGCCGCGGGTCGCTGAGCCGGATGCGCGCCGCGATGCGCGCCAGGGCCTCGTCCCAGTTGATGCGCCGGAACCCCGGCTCGCCGCGCTCGCGCAGCAGCGGCACCGGCAGGCGGCCGAGACCGCGCAGGGTGGCGTTGGAGGCGCCGCGCAGGTCGCGCACGTCGCGCAGCCGGGCGACGTCGAGCGCCGGCATGGTGTTCAGCCGCAGCAGGTTGAGCCGCGTCATGCACAGGTGCACGCCGTCGATGGTCCAGTCGTGCAACCCGGCGACGCCGAGCGCGCAGCCGTCGCAGACGCCGCGGCTCAGCACCTGCCAGGCGTAGCCGAGGTTGTCGCGATTCTCCCACCCGACCCGCGCCATGTCGCGGAAGTGGTGCGGCTTGGTGCGCCCGAGCCCGAACGGCACCGCGGCGGCGAGGCGCTTGCGCCAGGTCTTGTCGATGCGGTGCGTCACCGGGGGACTAGTGCCACGTTTCGCCACCACCTGCGACATAGGCCGCGCGCATCGGCACGCCGATGGCAGCCGCGCGTGCGGCGGCCTGCCGGCTGCTGTGGCGCGGCGAGCGCCCGGCACACCGGCCGCGTAGCAGCGCTGCCCTCCTCCGCGCACGCGAACTTCCCTTGACTTGACGCAGCGCCGCCGTGCTATGCGTCGACGCGGGACACAAACACTTGTTCGGCTCCACGGCGGGGCCGGGATCAGGGGGGACAGCCGATGAGGGGACGCACGTTCGGTGTGGCCGGATACCTGTGTGCCGCGGCGCTGGCGCTGCTGGCGGCGGGTCGGGCGGACGCCCAGGCGATCAGTGGCCTGGGCATCACCAACAGCAGCAGCTCCGACGTGGTGGTCACGTCCGATCCCGGTCACGAGCGCAAGAGCGCGCTCGCCATACAGAGCTCGGCGGCCAGCACCTTCACCACGCGCTATTCCGGCATGACGAGCTGCGACGTCGGCCTGCTGATCAACAACATCGCCGAAACCCTGACCTCGAACTATTCGGTCAACTTCAGCGTCACGGCGCCCGGCGGCTATTCGCTGGCGGTCAGCCACAGCCGGCGCGGCGATCTGAACATCCGCGACGAGGACGCCGGCGCGGCCACCGCCGACATCACCGGGGTGACCGGCTCGCAATCGGGCGGCACGGTCAGCAGCGGCGCCCTCAACCTGGCCGATCCGGGCTCGCTGGCCTGCAACGGCTGCAATCTGATCATCAACCAGAACGGGGCGGCGACGATCACCGGGGTGAGCAACGGCGTCGCCAAGCCGCACTCGCTGTCCTTCGCGTGGAGCAGCACGACCACGTCGAACTACGACTTCGGCCTCTTCGATCCGGGCGGCGACGAATCCGCGGTGCGGCTCGGCATCGCCGGCACCTCGGGCACCAACAGCGCGCACGAGTACCCCGGCAGCCCGACGCGCACCATCGGCAACGACGGCCACTTCGTCACCGTCACGCTCACTTCGCTGTGCGGCAACGGAGTGGTCGACGCGGTGGTCGGCGAACAGTGCGACCTCGGCGGCGCCAATGGTACGGCCGGTTCCTGCTGCCTCACCACCTGCCTCTTCCGCGGCGCCGGACAGACGTGCCGCGGCGCGGCCGGAGCCTGCGACGTGGCCGAGGCCTGCAGCGGCGTCGGCGGCGCCTGTCCGGCGGACGATTTCCAGCCGTTCGGCATCGTCTGCCGGGCCGCGTCGGCCGGCCAGGAATGCGACGAGAGCGAAGTCTGCCCGGGGGGCAGCGCCAACTGCCCGGCGGATGGGGTCAAGTCGTTCGGCACCGTGTGCCGCAACGCCGCCGGGCTATGCGACGTCGCCGAGTCGTGCGACGGGGTGAGCACGCTCTGCCCGGGCGACGGCTTCGCATCCGGCGCGGCCACCTGCCGCGCCGCGGCGGGCGACTGCGACCTGCCCGAGAGCTGTCCGGGCTCGGGGCCGAACTGCCCGGCCGATGCGCTGAAGGCGAACGGCATCTCGTGCCCGTCGGACAGCAACCCGTGCACGGTCGACCAGTGCGACGGCAGCAGCACCGCCTGCCAGCATCCGGCCGGCAACGGCGGCACGCAGTGCCGCGCCGCGGCCGGCGTCTGCGACGTGGCCGAGAGCTGTACCGGCAGCTCGCCCACCTGTCCGGCGGACACCGTGTCGCCGAACGGCACGTCGTGCAGCTCGGACGGCAACCCGTGCACGCTCGATGCGTGTGACGGCAGCAGCACGGCCTGTCAGCACCCCGCCGGCAACGGCGGGACGCAGTGCCGCGCCGCGGCCGGGGTCTGCGACGTGGCGGAGAGTTGCACCGGCAGCTCGCCGAGTTGTCCGGCCGACGGCTTCGCGCCGCCGGCCACCGTGTGCCGCGCCGACGCCGGCGCCTGCGACGTGCCGGAGACCTGCAGCGGCGGGGCCGCGGCCTGTCCGGCCGATGGCTTCGCGGCCAACGGGACGAGCTGCAGCGACGGCGCGTTCTGCAACGGCGGCGAGGCCTGTCAGGGCGGCGTCTGCCAGGCGGGCGGGGCGCCGTGCGGCGGCGGCCAGAGCTGCGATGAGGGGGCCGACCAGTGCTTCGCCGGCGGCTGCCCGCTGACCGCGGCGAGCTGCCGGACGGCCGGCAAGAGCAAGCTGCTGATCAAGGACAGCGGCGAGGATTCGCGCGACAAGCTGATCTGGAAGTGGGGCAACGGCACGGCCACGTCGCAGCTCGAGTTCAGCAATCCGTTGACGACGGCCAACTACGCGCTCTGCCTGTATGCGGGCTCGGGCGCCAGCCTCATCGGCCAGGCCGACGTGCCGGCCAACGCCTCGACCTGGCGCGCGGTCGGCACCAAGGGCTACAAGTACAAGGACACCACCGGCAGCGCCGACGGCATCCAGCGCATCCTGGTCAAGGGCAGCGCGCAGAACAAGTCGAAGGCGCTGGTCAAGGGACGCGGCGCCGCGCTGCTCGACCTGGCGCTGCCGATCGCCCCGGGCGACCTGCCGGTGATCGTGCAACTGCGTAACAACGGCAACGGCCTGTGCTTTGAGAGCACCTTCCTGTCGCCGTCGCGCAATACGGCGACCCAGCTGAAGGCCAAGACGCCGTAACGCACGCCTCGCTTGTTCGACGACGCCCCGGCACGCATTCCGTGCCGGGGCGTCGTCGTTTGCAGCCCACCCTCCGACGAGTGGCGAAACGCGCCGCCACCACGGGCCTTGCGTCGCGGGCGCGCCGCGGCGCAAGACAGCGGCCGGAGGATGCATGTATCGACTGTACGACTACCTGCCGTCCGGCAACGGCTACAAGGTGCGCCTGCTGCTCTCGCAGCTCGGCCTGCCGTTCGAGTTGGCGCTGATCGACATCGTCGAGGGCGCCTCGCGCACGCCCGAGTTCCTCGCCCGCAATCCGAACGGGCGCATTCCCACCCTGGAGGTCGAGCCCGGCGTGTACCTGCCGGAGTCCAACGCGATCCTCTACTACCTGGCCGACGGGACGCCGTTCTTCCCCACCGATCGACTCGAACGGGCGCAGGTCATGCAGTGGATGTGCTTCGAGCAGTACAGCCACGAGCCCAACATCGCCACGGTGCGCTTCTGGCTGACCCACGCCGGGCTGACCGACGAGCGCCGCGCCGTCCTCGAGCAGAAGCGCGCGCTCGGCTACGCCGCGCTCGGCGTCATGGAGGAGCACCTGACCCAGGGCCCGTTCTTCGTCGGCGGGCGCTACTCGATCGCCGACATCGCCCTGTACGCGTACACCCACGTCGCCGAGGAGGGCGGCTTCGATCTCGGCCCCTATCCCGCCATCCGCGCCTGGCTCGAGCGCGTCATCGCCCAACCGGCCCACGTCCTGATCACGGCCAGCCAATCTTGACCTGAAGTACAGAATCAACGCGAAGGCGCGAAGACGCGAAGAAAAAGGGTAGCTTCTCTTCGCCGACCTTCGCGGCTCCGCGTCTTCGCGTTGAAGTCTTTTCCTTTCAGACGGGTCAAGGACGACGCTGCCTGGACCTGGTGCGGGTTACATGAAGCCCGGCTGCCGCGCGTGCTTGCCGAACAGCTCGTCCTTGCGCGCCGCCAGGTCCTGCGCGGTGAGTGCGGCGTTGGGCTTGCTGATCTGGCTGAGCGTGTGCCAGCCGCCGACCAGCATCACCTCGCCGCCCCAGACGATGAAGCCCTGGCCGTTGATGTCGGCGGCCTCCGGGCTGGCGAGGAAAGTGACCAGCTGCGCCGGCCAGGCCGGGTGGAAGGCGTCGAAGCCCGACTCCGGCTTGGCGAACATCGAGCTGTTCGGCATCGTGTCGGTCATGCGCGTGCGGGCGCGCGGGGCGATGAAGTTGGCGGTGACGCCGTACTTGCCCATCTCGCGCGCGATGCTGATGGTCAGCGCGGCGATGGCCGCCTTGGCCATGGCGTAGTTGCTGTTGCCGGCGGTGCCCATCAGACCCGCCTCGGAGGCGGTGTTGATCACCCGGCCGTAGACGCTACCGGTCTGCTTGGCGCGCTCGCGCCAGCGCACGCAAGCGTGATGGATCATGGCGAAGTGGCCCTTGCAGTGCACCTGCATGACCAGGTCGAACTCGGCCTCGCTCATGTTGAAGCTCATGCGGTCGCGCAGCACACCGGCGTTGTTGACCAGGATGTCGAGCCCACCCCACGTGTCGTAGGCCTGCTCGATGGCGCGTTTGGCGCCGTTCCAGTCGGCGATGTTCTCGTAGCAGGTCGCCGCCTCGCCGCCGGCGCGCTTGATGTCCTCGACCACCGCCGCCGCCGGCGACTGATCCGCCCCGTCGCCGGCCACCGACACGCCGATGTCGTTGACCAGCACCTTGGCGCCCTCGGCCGCCAGCGCCAGCGCCTCTTCCCGTCCCAGCCCGCGGCCGGCGCCGGTGACGATCGCCACCTTGTCCTTCAGAAGTGCCATGTCCGTCCTTTCCGCATTGCAGCAATCGCTTGTCGATAGTCGACCACCCCGGGCGATCGCAAGCGCCGGGCGGACGCGAGTTCCGGCGGACGTGTGTCTTTCGCCGTTGTGGGGCAGGTCTCGACCGCGCTAGGCTCGCCCATCTTTCTGTAGATGGCGGGATCTCTCCGAGACCGGCGCGGGCGTGCGGCCGCCGACCGACTACGTCGGCGGCGGGACGGCGGCGAACCAGGACCGGCGCGGCGACTACCTGCTGGCCACCGGCGCGCTCCGATGCCCCGCCCATGATCGATGATCCGAGCACCACGACGCGCTTGACCCCACGTCCGCTTTGCATCGGGCGCGCAAATCAGTAGGAGCGGGCCACGAGATCGATTGCGACCCGCACGATGCCCAGCGACATCTCCGACATCAGGTTTGCGCGCAGCGGCGACCTCAACATCGCCTATCAGCGCTTCGGCTCGGGGCCGGATGTGGTGATCATTCCGGGGATGGTCTCCAACGTCGAGCTCGCCTGGGAGCACGAGGTGTATCGCCGATGCCGCGAGCACATGGCCCGCTACGTGCGCGTGCTCGAGTTCGACAAGCGGGGCATGGCCAGCTCCGACCGCTTCGAGCAGGCGCCCACGCTCGAGCAGCGGATCGACGACATCCAGGCGGTCATGGACGCAGAAGGGCTGGAGCGTGCGCACGTGCTCGGCCTCTCGGAGGGCGGCATCATGGGGCAGCTCTTCGCTGCCCTGCATCCGGAGCGGGTCGATCGGCTCGTGCTGGTGAACTCGATGATCGGATTCTCGGCCCTCGGCGACCTCCGGCGGCAGGACGGCGATCCCCCCATGCGCCAGCAGGAGGTGTTCGACCGCTTCCAGCGCATGATCGCCGGATGGGGGCGAGAGCCCGAGCATCTCGTCGATCTCTTCGCCCCGAGCAGAAACGACGACCCGGCGTTCATTCGGTGGGTGGGCCGCTTCGAACGGCAGACCTGCAGCCGCGCCGACATTCAGCGTCAGTTCGACAGTGTCCTCGGCCTCGACGCCAACGATCGGCTCGGGGACATACGGGCACCGACGCTGGTCCTCAACGTGACCGGTGACCGAGCCATCCCCCCGGCATTCGGCCGCTACCTGGCGGCGCACATTCCCGGCGCGCGGTACGTGCAATTCCCCGGCGAGGACCACTTCTGTTGGGTCATGCCGAACTGGCGCGAGCTGATGGACTGCTGGATCGAGTTCGTCACCGGCGGCGCCCCGGAAACGCGCACCGAGCGGCGCTTCGCCACGGTGCTCTTCACCGACATCGTGGACTCGACCGCCCGTTCGGCCGCGGTGGGCGACGCAGCCTGGCGCGACCTGCTCGATCGGCACGATCGAATCGCCTGGCAGGCGGTCGACCGCCATGCCGGGACGCTGGTCAAGAACACGGGCGACGGGCTCCTCATGACCTTCGGCGCCCCCTCGCCGGCAGTGGCGTGCGCGACGGAGCTGGTGCGCGAGCTCGAGGCGATCGGCCTGCGCGTGCGCGCCGGCCTGCACGCGGGAGAGGTCGTGGTACGCGAGGACGGCGACGTGACCGGCCTGGCGGTGAACCTCGCCGCACGCGTGCAGCAGGCAGCGTCGGGCGGTGCGCCCTGGGTGTCGTCCACCGTCCGCGACCTCCTCCTCGGTGGACAGTGGTCGTTCACCGAACGGGGCGAACACCGGCTCAAGGGCATCGATGGCGCCTGGCGGCTCTACCAGCTGGCAGGGTAGCGACCGACGGCGCAACCACTCGCCTCCGGCATCGGCGTCCCTTCTGCCTCGGCGCCCACCGGGCGCGCATGGCGCTGGCGGCCACCGCCGCCTTCAGAAGAGACTGCCCGCGTAAACCCGCGTTCCGGCCAGCCCCTGAGCACCCGTTTCAAGCGCTGGACGCCATGCTGCGGTCGATCGACGCTGTGGTCGGGGGAGCGCAACAATGACCCGTCTGGACCGCCGCGTTCGGCGGCGGGCGCGCCGTGGTGCGCTTCATCGTCACCCGCTTCGCGCGTTTCGCCGCCATCCTGGCGTGGATCATCCGCCGCCGCCGCCGCCGCCGCACGCGGGCGTCAGCTCCAGCGCGTCCTGCGCCACCGGCGTGCAGGTCGAATCCCTCGCGGTGCGCGTGGCGCGGCCCGCCGGCGGCCGCGCGCCAACCTGCTTCTCTACGACGGCGCGCGCAGCGGGCTGTCCGCATCCGCTCAGGTAGGCGGCAGTCGACGTCGCTTGATCCAAAATGACCCACTGCCCGGCGCGACTCGCCTTGTGGAATCGAGTGGTATGCGATAGGCGCCCAGCAGCCTGAAGCGTCAACCTGGGGAGGGGTACCGATGGCTCGAGTCCTGAGATACGTGGCCGCGCTGGCGCTGCTGGCCGTATGTTCAGCGACCGCTGCATCGGCGGCGAACTCGGCACCGATGGGCGACCAGGTGTACGGCAACTGCGGCCTGACCGACCATGGCCCGGGTTGCGACGTGCCGGCCTGCGAAGCCTGTGTCTGCGCCATCATGCCGGAGTGCTGCACCGAGGACTGGGACGCCACCTGCCAGTTCAACACCTCGCAGTGCCCGGCGGAGTGCCTGGCGGTGGTCGGCGATTGCGGCGACCCCCATCCCGAGCCCGGCTGCAGCGACGCGCTCTGCGAGGCCTGCGTGTGCGCGAACTTTCTCGCCGGATCGTGCTGCGAGAATCCATGGTCGAGCTCCTGCGCGCTGGCCGCCGATGGCGTCCTCTTCGACAATCCGACCTGCGTCGGGGTCTGCCTGCTGGCCAACCGCACGCAGCCGGCGCCGACGCTGTCCTCGCCCGCGCTCGCGGCAGGTCTGCTGGCCATCGGCGCCATCGTCTGGCACCGACTGCGCCGCCGCCCCACCGGCTGATCGCGCGCGATCGGCCGGCGCGCACCGGGGCCCCGGCCGTTCCGAGACGGCAGCACCCGGTCGGCCCAAGTCTGGTCTGGCAGCGTCGCGTTCAGGGGCTAGAGCGCGACGCGGCCATTTGATGCTGTGCGCGCGGTCTGACTGGTTGGGCCGGACCTCACGGGGGACGCCGGCGTACATCGTCGCCTTGCTGGCGCTGGCCCTAGCTAGATGAAGCGCGAGGTGCCGGTGACGTAGATGCGCATGCATTCACCTTCCTGTGCGCACCGCGTAGCCTCCGGCGCCGCGCACGCGGACGTCGAGTCGCGTCAGCGGCGGCGCAACGCGTCCGCCCGGCGGCTGGCC
>JBOHWA010000535.1:0-2349 GCA_050735855.1 Binatia bacterium | reverse complement strand
GGCCCTTCGTCAGCGTGCGTCGAAGCGACTCAGGCGGCCTTGGCCGCCGTGTCCTTCTTCGACTTCGATTTCTCCTTGGTCTTGCTCTCGCTCGCCGCGCCGCCGGTCGTGCCCTCGCTGCTGCTGGAGGCACTCTCGCTGCTCGACCCGCTCTCCTTGGCGCTGTCTTTGCCGCTGTCCTTGCCGCCGCCCTTGGCGTCGCCGTCGGCACCCTTCTTGCCGCCGTAGTCGGTGACGTACCAGCCAGTGCCTTTGAGCTGGAACGACGTGCTGGACATCAGCTTCTTCACCTTGCCCTTGCACGTCGGGCATTTTTTCAGCGGCTGTTCGGTGATGCGCTGGGTCGTCTCGAAGACGCCGCACTTGTCACACGCGTACTCGTAGATGGGCATGCTTCCTCCGCGAAGGGCAAAACTAGTGAGCCCCCCCACCCTTGTCAACGCGGTCTCCCAGCGCTTGCTCGATCCGACGAGCCAGCGCGGACGGGTCGTCGCAGGCCACCTCGACCACTTTGTCGCGCCCCGTCCGGCCCTGCACCAGCCGCACCGCGGCGCGCGGCAGGTCGAGCCAGCTGGCGATCAGATCGGCGACCGCCCGATTGGCCGCCTCGTCGACTGGCGGGGCGCCGACCTGGACCTTGATGGCGTCGCCGTGCCAGCCGACGACCCGGGTGCGGGCGCTGCGCGGCTGCACGCGCAGGCGCAGCCGCAGGGCGCCCTCGTGCACCGTCAGCGCCGCGCGCCCCACGCCGCCCCTACAGGCGCTGCGCCAGGTCGACGAGGGTGCGGACCAGGAAGATATTGAGGAAGTAGATGGCCGCGCTGAGCACCAGCGGCGAGAGGTCGAGGCCGCCCATCGGCGGCACGACGCGGCGCACGCGGTACAGGAGCGGCTCGGTGGCGCTGTAGATGAAGCGAACGATGGCGTTGCGCGGGTCGGCATTCACCCACGAGATGATCACCCGGGCGAGCACCAGGTAGAGATAGAAGGTCAGGATGATGTCGACCGCGCTGGCCAGCGCGACGAACAAGTTGGCGAACAGGAACATGGCGCGAACGGATGCTTAACGGCCGGCATCGGCGCGCGCAAGGTGCGGCGGGCGGTGGCGGTGCTCAAGCGCCTGAAGCTGAACAACGGATTGAACGGATTGAGCGGATCCTCCGGATGGAATTCCAGATGAGAGCTCGGTTCAATCCGTTCAATCCGTTTGTTGATCATTCTTCCTTCTCGGGCAGAGCGCCCGACACGGGGATCTATTCCAGGCCGAGCTCCAGGGCGCGGCGCGTCGCCACCAGCACCGCGCCCGCGACGGCCTCGGTGAAGCCGCGGCGCTCGAGCTCGCTCAGCCCGGCCAGGGTCGTGCCGCCGGGCGAGGTGACCATCTCGCGCAGGCGCTGCGGCGTCTCGCCGCTCTCCTGCAGCATGGCGGCCGCGCCGCGCACGGTCTGCAGGGCGAGCTCGGTGGCCAAGGGTTGCGACAGTCCGGCCGCGACGCCGCCGGCGATCAGCGCCTCGGCGAACAGATAGACATACGCCGGCCCGCTGCCGCTCAGACCGGTGACGGCGTCGATCAGCTGCTCGTCGCCGACCGCCCGGGCGCGGCCGACGGTGCGCAGCAGCTTCAGCACCAGGCGCTCGTCGGCCGCCGTCGCATACCGGCCGCGCACCGCCACCGACATGCCGACGCCGAGCAGCGCCGGGGTGTTCGGCATCACCCGCACGACGCGCGCGCCGCTGCCGAGGCCGCGCTCGAGGCGGGCGGTGGGAATGCCGGCCGCGATCGAGACGAACAGCGTGCGCGGCGTGACCAGGGGGCGCAGGGCGGTAAGCACCGGGTCGATGATCTGCGGCTTCACCGCCAGCAGGATCACCGGCGCGCCGCGCACCACCTCGGCGTTGTCCGCCGTGGCCGCCACACCGAGCCGGCGCTTGAGCGCGGCGCGCTTCGTCGCGTCGACGTCGGAGGCGATGATCTGCCGCGCCGTGCAGACGCGCGCCGCAACGAACCCCTTGATCATCGCGTTGGCCATGTTGCCGCCGCCGATGAAGCCGATCTTGTACGACGCCGCTCGCGCGGCGCGCTTGCGTGGCTGTGGCATACGTCCCCCCTGCGAGCTGTGAGGGGCTGCTGGCAGCTGGCGCGCACGCCGTCAAGCGTGCGCAGGGGCTGCCGCGCCGTGGCTGGCTTGACATCGACCGGCGCATGACCGAGCGATGCGACGTGTCGTCACCCCTCATACTGGGCTCCGCGTCGCCGCGACGCGCGGCGCTGTTGCGCCAGCTCGGGATCGATTTTACCGTCCATGCCAGCGACATTCCGGAGGAGCCCATCGCCGGCGAGGCCGCAGC
>JBOHWA010000534.1:0-4992 GCA_050735855.1 Binatia bacterium | reverse complement strand
GCGTGCGGGCGCTGCCGCCGCTGCCGCGCATCGGCGCGGCGGCGCTGCCGGGCGGCGGTGCCGCGGCCGACTACCATGCGGTGCTGTCCTCGACCCTCAACCAGGTGGCCGACAGCGTCGACGGCCTGACCGCGTTGGTCGGCTATCTCGGACCCGGCAGCCCGCCGGCGCCGCCGGGCTCGCCGGCCGATCTCGCCGGACAGGCGGCGGCGCCGCGCCTCTGGCGGCCCGACCGCGAGCGGCTCGTCCACGCGCTCAAAGTGGCGGTCATCCTGGTCACCACGCTCTGGCTGTGGATGACCTTCCACCTGCCGAGCGGCATGCAGGCGATGGTCAGCGCCACCCTGGTGGCGCAGCGCACCATCGGGGCGACGATGCTGAAGGGCGGGCTGCGACTCGCCGGGGCGCTGGCCGGCGGCACCATCGGCATCCTGGTCGCGGCCCTGGCGCTGCCGGCGCTGAGCGAGCTGTGGGTCTTCGGCCTGCTGATCGCGCCGATGATCTTCGCCTGCGCCTGGCTGAACGATTCCAGCAAGCGCTACGGCTATCTCGGCTTCCAAACCGGCTTTGCCTTCCTGCTCACCCTGGTCGCCGGCGACGGGCCGCAGCCGGCGCCGATGGCCCCGCTGATGCGCGCCGTCGGTGTGGTGCTCGGCGTCGGCGTCGCCGCGCTGCTGCTGCGCACGCTGGCCCCGGTCGATGCGTGGACCGCAACGCTGCGCCATCTCGCCGCGCTGCTCGACGCCGCCGGGCGGGCGCTGGCGGGGCGTGCGGGCGAGCCGCCCGGCGAGTTGACGGCGCTGCGCGATCGTACGGCGGCGTACGTCGTCGACTGGCAGCCGGCGGCGCGCCGCCGCGGTTGGCCGGCGTGGCCGCTGCGCCAGGTCTTTGCCCAGGTGAGCCAACTCGCAGCCCTGGCGGTCGCGACGCGGAGCGCGGCGGACAGCCCGGAGCTGGCGCACGCCGCGGCCCAGCTGGAAAAGGTCAGTGCGCGCTGCGCGACGGCGCTGCGCACGCGGTGCGCCACGGCGGGTGGGGGCGAGCTGGCGATGGCGCGCGCCGCGCTCGAGGCGGTGAGCCGGACGAGCGATGATGTGCGCGTCCAGGCGCGCGTCGGCGCCTTGCGCACCGCGGCGACCCTGCTGGCGCAGCTTGAGGAGGGGCTCGCGCTACCCACTACGGCGCTGGCACGTCGCCGACCGTATCGATGGTCACTTCCGCGTTGGCGCCCGAGCGCAGCGGGTAGGCGGGGTCCAGCTCGGTGAGGGTGATGCGGACCGGGAAGCGCTGCGCCAGGCGTACCCAGTCGATGGTCTGGCGGACGATCGGCAGCCCGTAGCCGTAGATCTCGCCGTCGAGCTGGTAGATACCGGCGCTGATCCCCTCGACGACGCCGTGGAACTGTTTGCCCGGGTACATGTCGATGGTGACGCGCGCCGGTTGCCCGGGGCGGACGCGGTGCACGTAGGTCTCCATGTAGTTGGCGGAGATCCACCAGGTCTGGCTCTCGACCAGGGCGAAGAGCTGTTGGCCCTTGGTGACGTAGGTGCCGACGCGCACCAGCAGGTTGGTGACGTAGCCGGCGGTCGGCGCGGCGATGCGTGTGTAGGAGAGGTACAGCATCGCATCGTGCAGCTCGGCGCGGCTGAGCTCGACGTCGGCGCGCGCGGCGCGCAGGCGGGCCTCGAGCTCGTCGAGCTTTTCGCGCGGCGCGAACTGGCGCTGCACCAGCGGCGTGTAGCGCGCCACCTCCTGGGCCTGCAGCACCACCTCGGCTTCGGCGCGCGCCAGCTGGCCCTCGACCGTGCGCACGCGCGCTTCGAACGGTTGCGGATCGATCTCGAAGAGCGGGTCGCCGCTCTGCACCAGCTGGTTGTCGTTGACGTAGAGGCGCGAGATCGGGCCGTCGACCTGGGCGGCGATCCCGACCACGTTGCCGCGCACGTAGGCGTCGCGGGTGTGCGGGTAGCGCTGCTGATGGCGCCAGTAGGACCACCCGGCGGCGCCAGCGAGGCCGCAGAGCACGGCCACCAGCGAGAGTTTGAGCAGCGTGCGCATCTGGTCTCCGCGCCGCTCGCTATGGGGCCCCGCCCAGCCTGTCAAGGCGCGCGCCGCACGGGGCGCAGACGGGGCTTGTATAATCGACGCGGCGGGCGAAGACTCGAATCAAAGGACGGGCCATGTCGCACCGGGCAGCGTGCCGATATCGCCGCGTCGCGCTGTTGTGCCTCAGCTGGCTGTGCGGGGGGGCGGCGGCCGCTGCGGCGGATGACGCCAAGGGTGATCTCTTTCTGCCCTTCGCCGAGCAGTCGCGCGAGACGCTGCTGGGCGAGCGCGCGGCGCGCGGGCGCGAGATGGGCTGGGTGGCGCTCGGCACGCCGCGCGCGGCGCGCCGCATCGGCATGCGGCACGGCAAGCTCGACCTGTCGCCGCTCGCCGACCAGTTCCTGCGCTACCTGCAGGACAACGGCCTGCCGCTGCAGGAGCAGCGCGACGCCAAGGGGCGGGGGCCGATCGGGGTGACCGCGGCGTTCAACGTCAGCGAGGATCTGCCGGCCATCGGGTTTCACATCGGCGACCGCCCGATCGAGCCGCTGGGGGCGTTCTACTCGCCCGAGAAGGGGTTCCGCTGTGCCGTGGTGTGGCCGATCGACCCCTTCACCCTGCGCCTGGAAGGGGGCGAGGACAGCGAGTTCGGCTACTTCGGTATCGCCGGGGTGCAGTGGATCCATCCGACGCTGCCGATCGCCGCGGGGGTGGGCGTGCCGATGAACCTGCGCGACGCCGACGGCGATATCGGCGTCATCTTCCAGTTCCGCATGAAGCTCGATTGATCCGCCCGGATCCCCCGGCGCATGCAGCACCGAAAAAGGCGCTTGGAAAACAACTGCACGGGGACGAGACTCCTCTGAGGGGGCGCGCGGGCAGGGGATGACAGGTCCTGCGCGCTCCCCGCATAGGCACGGTGGGGTCTGTCCAACTTCGAGCAGAGACGTATGGGTCCGGTCACACATGAGGATGTCGCCTCGTTGGTCGGCATCGGCGGGGGCGAATCCCGCTCGGCGCCGTATACCGGCACCAAGGCGCTCATGCTCGCCGTGCTCGAGGACGCCATCCGCAGCTATCTGAGCCATGAGCAGCGGGCCCGCAACGAAGCCGAGCAGTGGGTGATGAGCCGCCAGCGGCGTTCGGTCTTCTCGTTCGTCGTGGTCTGCGAAACGCTCGGTCTCGAGCCCAAAGCCGTGCGCGGCGCCCTGCGCCGCATGCGCACGCAGCAGGTCGGGCCGGACCACATTCCGCGCACCCGACCGAACGCGCGCCGGCGCAGCGGTCTGGCGCGTGATCCGGGGGTGTAGCTTCTGTGCGAGCACGGCGCCCGCGGGCGCTGTCGACTGGTTCGGGGACTCAGGGGACTGACAGGGATCAGGGGAGGGAGGCGGTGGCCACGCGGCCGCCGTCGCCGCCGTGCGATGCGGCATGCGAGGGGTCGCGTGTCGCGGAAGCGGCGGGCGCGCGCCGGTGCGCCCCACAGGCTGTGTCAAATCACTCACTATGGCGCGCAAGACTGACGATCAGATCTCACCCGCCTCCGCCGTCCGCGCTGCAGCGCGGCGGCGTGCCGGTGACGGCATGTCCATTGCTGCTGTGCGACGCATCTCTACCAACTCGGCAGCAAAGAGGGGACGTCGGATGAAGAACCCGGACGTGCGCGGCACCTGCCTCGCCTTGATCAAGAGCCGCCTCGGCGGACCCTCCGGCGGGCGCGCCCCGCGCGCCGCCGCGCTCGGTTGGCAGCTGGCGCAGGGCGATGTGTCGCTGGCTGAGATGGTCGCGCTGTGCGATGCGGAGATCGACGCGGCCGGGGCGGATGGGCGCTGGACGGTCGCCGACCCGCTGCGTTCCCTGCTGACCGAGTATGGCTGCGTGCGCGCCGCAGCGAGTCCCACCAAGCGCCTGCACGCCGGCGAGCGCCCGGCGCGGGGACGCTCAGCGCCCGACGTGAACGGCTTCAATCGCGCCTGCTGACGACCGTCGCGCCCGGCCCTCCGGGCCGCGTCCGCCTGCGCTTCCGCATGCGAGCCCTTGCAGCAAACATCTCCTTCTGGGCATCTGAGAAGGAGATTCGAAGGGTGATCAGACATGCACGGCGCAGGGCGAGTGGCGGGGAGGCAGGGCTAAGTGGCGATGTTCCATCGGGCGCTTCGGCGCCCCTTCGGCCTTCGATCCATCCCCCTCGCTGCTCTGGCCGCTGCATTGTGGCTGGCGCAGGTCGACCCGGTGCACGCCGGGGTGGCGCCGTGCGTCGGTGACTGCAACGGCAACGGCGTCGTCTCGGTCAATGAGCTGATCCTCGGCGTCGAGATCGCCCAGGGCGGGAGTGACATCGCGCGCTGCCCCCAGTTCGATACCAACGGCAGCCAGACGGTCCAGCTGACCGAACTGATCGCGGCGGTCAACAGTGCGCTCTCGGGCTGCACCGCCGTCGAGGCGACGGCGACCCCGACGGCGACCGCCCCGGATCCCACCGCCACGGTGACCGGCACCGCGCCCGCGACGGCGACGGCGTCGAGCACGGCCTCCGCGACGCCGCTGCCGACGCTGACGGAGACGCCCGACGCTACGCCGACCGCGACCGCGACGGCGACGGCAGACGAATCGCCGACGCGCACCGCGACCGCCGAGCCGACGGTGACCCCGACCGCCGAGCCGACCGAGAGCCCCACCGGGATCGACACCCCGACGCAGACCGCAACCCCGATCGCCACCGCGACCCCGACGGACGCCGGCGGCTCGCCGACGCGCACGGCGACCCGAACGGCGACGCGCACCGGCAGCCCGCCGTCGCCGACGCGCACCGCGACGCGCACGTTCTCGCCGACCCGCACGCGCACGGCCACCGAGACCGTCGAAGCGACGGCCACCCGCCCGACCCGCACCGCCACCCCGACGGTCTCGCCGAGCGTGACGCGCACCCCGACGCGCACCACCACG
>JBOHWA010000533.1:0-3151 GCA_050735855.1 Binatia bacterium | reverse complement strand
GCCGAGGGACCGGCGCCCTCCAGGGGCGTGCGTGGCGCCGCTTTGTCGGTGGGGCGGCGCTCCCGATGCTTCGACAACCTGGCGGCCAGGGGCTAAGGGCTTCCCCGCCGATGCCCTCCGCCGACCTTTGTCTGTCGACGTACACGCCGCTGTGGCGGGTGCTGGCGGCGCTGCTGTTCGCGGTCAGCCGGGCGGCCCTGCCGCTGCTGCTGGTGGCCGCCGTGCTCTCCACCGATCCGCCGGTCGCGCCGCTGGCGCTGATCGAGGCGGTCGTGGCGCTGTCGCTGCTGCCCGGCCTGGCGGCCGGGCTGATCCGGCGCGCCGGCGGCGCGCGGGCGTCGGTCATCGATGGCGAGCTGCGCCTCGAGCGCGGCGACGTGCAGATCGCCGTGCCGCTGACCGCGATCGCCGCGATCGAGCCCTGGCGCCTGCCGCTGCCGGAGCCGGGGCTGACCCTGCGGCTGCGCTCCGGACGCCGCCTGCCGTACGGGCTGGCCGGCGACGACCTGCTCGCCGGGCTCGAGCGGCTGGTGGCGGCGGGCGTCGACGGGGCCAGGTCGGCGGCCGCGCACCCGACGATCGTCTATGCGGCGGCGCGCCCGCCGCGCCCGCGCTGGTATCACCGCGTCGGTCGCTACGTCCTGTTCGCGCTGCTGCCGACGGCGATCCTGTTCAACGCCCACCAGTACATCGCCTACGGCGGAACGCTGGGCGAGTATCGCCTGCTCGGCCTCGGCGCCTACCTGCGCACCCTGGGGCTCTACTGGGGGCTGGTGGCGCTCCACCTGGTGCTGTTCGCCAGCCTGTGGCGCGGGGCGGCCGAAGCCGCGGCGCTGGCCGCGGCGTGGGTCGCACCGTCGCGCGCTGCGACGGTGCGACGCCATGCCGAAACGGCGTGCCAGGTGTTGTACTACGGAGGCGTCCCGGCGCTCCTGGCGGCGCGCTTCCTCAGTTGATCACGGGTTGAAGACCGACAGGCCCCAGCCCATGCGCTCGTGGCCCCAGCGGTTCCACTGCGGATTCTTGCCGCCGGTGATCGCGGCGCCGCTGAAATCCGGCGCGCCCGAGCCCGAGCCGCTGCCGGTGAAGATGTTGATGCCGATCGTCGCCGAGCCGTAGTACGTCGGGTGGGTGTTGTCGGACTGGATGTAGTCGAAGCTCGTGCTGCTGTTGACCAGGTGCGCGTTGGCGTCGCGCAGCGTGGCGACCAGCGTCGAGGTGATGCGGGTGACGTACGCGGCTTCCGACTCGCCCTGCACATAGCGCAGCGCGTCCGAGTCGATCTGCCCGTCGCCGTTCGAGTCGTAGTCGGCGCCCATGTACTGCGCGAAGCTGTCGACGCAGACGAAGCCGTTCTGCGCCGCGAAGTTGCAGGCGCGCCAGTTGCTCTTGGCCAGGTAGGGGAGGAACTTCGCGCGCCGATTGATCTTGGTGCCGGTGGTCGGGTCGTTGCAGCCGGTGAGCACGTTATCGGCGTCGAAGCCCGGGTAGTAGATGTTGGAGATCATCTTGGTCGCGCCGGCGGTGGCGTACTGGTTGACCGCCTGCATGCCGAGGTTCTGGTAGTTCGTGCAGTTGGCCAGCGCCGTATCCAGCACGGCGTAGTTGCAGGTGCCGGACTGCCCGACGAAGCTGTCGCGCGCCTGGAGGAAATCGTTGCCGCACATCTCGAACATGACGACGCGCGTGCTGGCGGTCTGCATGTACGAGCGTTCGCCGACGATCTTGTTGTTGTAGATGTCGTCTGCCTTGGCGCCCGATTTGGTGCGCCGGATGACCTCGACGTCGGCGTTCCACTTCTGCGAGGCGTACTCGCCGTCGACCCACGGCGCCGCGCGCTTGGCGACGTTGAAGACCGAGCCGCGGTAGCCGGCGAAAATCGAGTCGCCGTAGGCGACGACGCGATACTTGGTCGTCGTGCCGGCTCGGTCGATGGTCCACGACGTGTTCTGGTTGATCGTGGAGGCTCCCGCTTGTGTGGCGACCGCGACCCCCGCCGCGATACACCCGAGCGCGAACCTCCGCCCTAGACGCTGACCCAACTTGCCCATATTCCCCCCCTGACTGTTGAGCCGCTCAGCGCGGACGTTATTGGACGGCCGCTACCACGCGTCCAAAATCGCCGTCAACAAGAAAATCACGGCTCGATCGGTTTCCTGCCGCCGCGCTCCGGTCATCGGCGGCGGCGAACGGATCGCGCCAAGGCGTGCGCGGCGGCGAGCAGCGCCGCGCCGGCCAGCGCCGTGCGGCCGAACCAGTCGCCCCAGGCGAGCATCAGGGTCGGCGTCGCCGGCGCCGGCGACACCTCGGCGCGCAGCGCGGCGCGCTGGTCGACGCCGATGGCGGCGAGCACTTCGCCGGTCGGGCTGATCACCGCCGAGATGCCGGTGTTGGTAGCGCGCAGCTGCGGCAGGCGGGTCTCGATGCTGCGGAAGGCGGCGACGACGAGATGCAGGTGCGGCCCCTCGCCGGTGGCGAACCAGGCGTCGTTGGACAGCGTGACGATCACCTCGGCGCCCTGCCGCGCCGCGGCGATGGCGAGCTGCGGGTCGACGGCGTCGTAGCAGATCAATGGCGCCACTCGCAGCGTGCGGCCGCCGGGCAGCCGCTGGGCGACGACGCGCGGGCTGCGCCCCGGCTGCCAGGTGCCGAGCCACGGCAGGCGGCGGCGCACGGCGGGGGTATCGAGCCAGGCGGGAACGCGCTCGGTCAGCGGGAACAGGCTGGCCTTGCGATAGACGGCGCGGCGCCATTCGGAGCCGTCGCCGGGGCCGACGAACATGGCGGCGTTGAACTCGGCGCCGTGCTCGGCATCGTAGGCGCCGAAGATCAACGGCACGCCGCGGCGGCTGGCGAAGGTGCCGATGTCGCGGTCGAAGCCGGCGCCCTCGGGGCTCTTCGGCGCGCCGAAGGTGGTCGGATAGACGGTCTCCGGCCACACCAGCAGGTCGAGCGGCCCGGCGGCCAGCAGCTCGTCGGACAGCGCGAAGTGGACGTCGAGGATGTGCTGCACAGCGCCGTAGGTGCCGAGCTCGGTGGCGAGCTCGGCATAGTGCTGGATGTCGGCCTGGACGATGCCGGCGCGCAGCGGCGCGGCGGCCGGGCGCAGCGCCTGCGCGCGCAGCGCCCACGCGCCGTAGCCGAGCAGCGC
>JBOHWA010000532.1:0-5019 GCA_050735855.1 Binatia bacterium | reverse complement strand
GCGCAGCGCTGTGCCGAGCCCACCTTCCAGGCGCTCTACGGGCGCGACATCGCATCCTTTGCAACCGATCTCGCCAGCCGGGCCGCATGCCTCGCCGGCGGCGTCTACGTCCAGGGCGCCGTCGTCTGCCCGGCGGCGCGCTGCGGCAACGGCATGAAGGAACCGACCGAGGACTGCGACGACCTCAACCGCGACGACGCCGACGGCTGTCGCGCCGACTGCCGCCTGGCCGATTGCGACACCTACGAAGGCACCTACGACGCCATCCAGCAGACCGTCTTCGAACCGCGCGGCTGCGCCGACGATGCCTGCCACGGCGAGATCGCCGGCGGCGGGCTCGATCTGCGCCCCGACGTTTCGTACAACCAGCTGGTGCGCATCCCGTCCACGTCCTCGCCGCTGGCGCGCGTCGAACCCGGCGACGCCGAACTGAGTCGCCTGTTCCTGCTGCTCGCCAAGGCGACCCTCGGCCGCGCCGACGTCCCCGGCCGCGCCATGCCGATCGACCTGCCCGCCCTGAGCGTCGACGAGCTCGAAGCCGTGCGCCTCTGGATCCAGGCGGCGGCGCCGCGCCAGGGCAGCGTCGCCGACACCGCCGCGCTGCTCGGCGTCTGCCTGCCCCCGCCGCCGACCGCCGGACCGTAGCCGATGCCGGCCAAACGCCCCGCCGCCAGCCCGCGCCGCACCCGCACGCCGAAGCGGCCCGCCGCGGCACCGATCACCACGCTGATCGAGCGCCTCGACGCCGCGCACCCGGACGCCAAGCTGGCGCTCGACTTCGCCTCCCCGCTGCAACTCCTGGTGGCGCTGATTCTCGCGGCGCAATGCACCGATGCGAAGGTGAACGAGGTCGCGCCCGCCCTCTTCGCCCGCTTCCCGACGGCGCGCGACCTCGCCGCCGCCGACCCGGAAGAGCTCGAAGACCTGGTCCGCCAGACCGGCTTCTACCGCCAGAAGGCCCGCGCCGTGCGCAACTGCTGTCAGCAACTGGTCGACCGCTTCGGCGGCCAGGTGCCGCGCGACTTCGACCAGCTGCTCAGCCTGCCCGGCGTCGGCCGTAAGACGGCGAACATCCTGCTCGGCAACGCCTTTGGCATTCCAGGCATCGGCGTCGACACGCACGTCGCCCGCCTCTCCCAGCGCCTCGGCCTGAGCCGCGAACAGGACCCCGATAAGATCGAGGCCGACCTCACCCGGCTTGTCCCGACCCAGCACCAGATTCGCTTCTGTCATCTGCTCCAGTTTCACGGCCGGCGCATTTGTTCGGCTCGAAAACCAGCCTGTCCGCAATGCGTTGTCATCGAAATCTGCCCGTTTACGGACAAGACTGAGACACCCAAGCCAAAGAAGTCCGCCGATCGCTCTCGGTGGGTCGGCCGGAGCGCGTGAGGCTGCACACCAGTCAGCTTCTGTCCGACCAGCAGACGTTTCTGTACAGATTGGGCGAAGGCAAACTGCAATAAGTCGACCGCCTCGGCTCTGAAGCTGGCAGCGGGGGGCAATTTCCCCGCAGCACCGATCAGTTTTTTTTGCTTGGCAAAGGGGTCCCCTCGGGCTATTTAGGGGCCGTCTGGAAGCGGGGTGCGCCCGCTTGGGGAATGGATCCCGAGTCGCGCATCGCTGGAGAGCACGCAAACGGACGAATGAACAGGGTCGAGATCCACGATGTGCCCAAACAGGAGGTCGTCAGCCATCTGACCGGCCTCGGGCACAGTGTCGACTCGGCGCCGCCGCAGGCGCGCTTCGATTTTCTCGTCGACGGCGACGTCCGCCTGGCCCTGCGGGTGGCCTACCCGAGCTCGTCGCGCCGCCGTGTGCACGTCGGCGGCCGGCACTACAACTACGTGTACCGCGCCTGGAACTTCAATTTTCACCATCGCGGCAAGGTCGGCGAGCGCTACAGCGACTTCTTCGCCTGCGTGCCGCTGGTCCCCGGGCAGAAGCTGGACCTGACCCAGTCGTTCGTCATCCCGTGGGATGCGATCAGCGGCAAGACGTTCTACCTGCCCGATTCGCGCCGCTCGTACGCCGGCAAGTTCGCCACCTACCGCAACGCCTGGGATCAGATCCGCAGCGAGCCCGAGGCCGGCGAGCCGGGCGAGCCCGCCCTGGCCTGACGGCGGAAGCGGGGCTTTGCCCAAGAACGGCCAAGGTCACAACGGATTACACGGATTGAACGGATTTTCTGAGCTCTTGATCCGTGAAATCCGTTCAATCCGTGTAATCCGTTGTTGGGTTTCTGAGTTCTTGGGCAAAATCCGGGACCGGACCACCCCGGGATGTCCCGGCCTAGTGACTGCGTCGTCATTTGCGCGACGTCGGGGTCGCGATATCGGCCGATAGCTCGCTCAGGTGCCGGGGCGTGAACCAGCCGTCGGCGAAATTGCTCTCGAAGGTCTGGTGCGTGAAGCGGCCGGCCGGGGTGCCGCGGTTCTCCTTCTCATTGACCCCGAGCATGAGCAGGGCGGTCGGGGCGGCGAAGGCGCCGTCGGCGGAGCGCCCCCAGGCCTGGCCGCAGAGGTTGGTGCGGTAGAGTTCGCCGGCTTTGGTGAAGCTGAGCTTGTAGTAGCCGTGGAACAGGTCGCGGTCGACGTAGAGGACGATCTTGCCGGCCTCGTAGTACGGGTCTTTGGGCACGCCTTCGAGGATCCACACCGGGCGGCGGACGTAGGCGTTCTTGAGCGGAAACCAGCCGGCGCCCTGCGCCCCTGGGGTCTCGAAGACCGCGTTGTTGTAGGGGAAGTCCATCACCCGCCTCCCGGGCCCCGCGTCGGTCAGCGCTTGCGCGTAGGGGTCCTCGCTGCCGATCGGGCCGATCACCTCCGCCTCGCCGGTGAGCTTCCAGCTGAAGTAGGTCGTCTTGTTGTCGTAGCAATCGGCGTCGTCGCCCTGCACCTCGAAGCCCGGGACGCGATCGCCGCGCGTCGAGCTGCGCACCCGCCGCACGCGCCGGATGGTCGGCAGGTAGGCCCAGACCTGATCCCAGGTGGTCCAGTCGTGGAACCGCCAGGTGAGCACGCCGACGCCTTCGAGGTCCTTCGGCGCCAGGGCGGCGGCGAGCTGGCGCGATTCGGTGTTGTCGGGCAGCACCGGTGGCGGCGGCGTGGTGGTGCCGACGTAGTAGCGCTGCGAGAGCAGGATCTTGACCGCGCGCAGGACCTCGCCGGTGAGGGTGACGTCGGCCAGGTCGAAGGTGTGGAACTCGCCGTCCATCTGCATGCGCCGGGCGCGGTAGTTGTGCATGATCTTGACCGCCGCCTGCGGGTCGGCGGCCGTGATGTCGGGGAACGGCAGGCCGAAGAACTGCTGCGGGATCTTGCCGGTGGCAATGTCGGTGAGGCCACCGGTGGTCGGATCGAGGCCGAACTTGCCCGCGTTGGCCCGGCTCGCCGCCCAGAAGCGGTCGCTGTAGTTGGCATGGAAGCGCGCCGCATCGACCGCGACCAGCGGCAGCACGTACTGCCCGGCCTTGACGCGTTGGTAGACCGGATCGGGCAGCAGGGCGCGGTACTCGTCGGCGTTGGTCTGGTCGACGCGCGCCGCGGCCGCCGCCGCATCGGCCGGTGCGCGACCGACGCACGCCAGCAGCGCGCCGGCGAGCAGCGCGCGTCCCAGCCGTGCGCATCTCATCGTTTGCCTCGCTCCAAGGCCCCTGGATATAGTCTCGTCCTGTCGATGCCAAGCCGCGCGCTGACCTCCCTGCTTCTCACCGCGCTGCTGGCCGTCGGCGCCAGCGGCTGCGTCTTCATCACCGGCGACTTCGATCTCTTCTCGCGCCGCCAGCAGCCGCTCGAGGAACGCGTCGTCAGCGGCAGCGGCGACGCCAAGATCCTGCTGCTCGACATCTCCGGTGCCATCACCAGCGAAGAGGGGCGCGGCAGCTTCGGACTGCGCGGCGAGGAGAGCACGGTGGCGCGGGTCGAGGCCGAGCTGCAGCGCGCCGCCGACGACGACCAGGTGCGCGCCATCGTGCTGCGCATCAACAGCCCGGGTGGCACGGTGACCGCCAGCGACATCATCTACGACCGCCTGATGCGCTTTCGCGCCGAGCGCAGCGTCCCGATCCTGGTGCAGATGTTGGACGTCGCGGCCTCCGGTGGCTACTACGTCTCGCTCGCCGGCGACGAGATCGTCGCCAGTCCGACCTCGGTGACCGGCAGCATCGGGGTGATCTTCACCAACATCAGCGTCGCCGGCCTGCTCGACAAGCTCGGCGTGCACGATCAGACCGTCGCCTCGGGCACGATGAAGGACATCGGCTCGCCGCTGCGCACCATGACGCCGGCCGAGCGCGCCGTCCTCCAATCGCTGATCGGCGACATGCAGACGCGCTTCGTCGGCCTGGTGCGCGAGCGCCGCCCGACCCTGACCGCCGAGATGAACGCCACGATGGTCGACGGCCGCGTCTTCAGCGCCGATCAGGCGCTGGGCGGCGGCCTGGTCGACGCCATCGGCTACCTCGACGGCACCATCGAGCGCGCCAAGCAACGCGCCGGGGTCAGCGAAGCGACGGTCATCCGCTATCGCCGCGCCGACGAGCACGGCGACAATCTCTACGCCCGCAGCGCGCAGGGCCCGCCGGTCAGCCAGGTGAACCTGTTCAACGTCGAGCTCGACCCGCTCTCCCGCGCGCCGAACTTCCTCTACCTCTGGACCCCGTGAGCGCGCCGCGCGCCGCGCTCTGGACCGCCCGCGCCTGGTGGCTGCTGATCGCCAGCAGCGCCCTCTACTTCCTGGCTGACAACGAGGCCGACAACGACCTCTGGGTGCACCTCTTCGGCGGCCGGCTGATTCTCGCTCAGGGCGGCGTGCCACGCAGCGACGCGTTCTCGTACACCGCCGCAGGTCTGCCCTGGGTCGACCACGAGTGGCTGACGCAGGTCGGCATGGCCGCGCTGTTCGACAGCGGCGGCGCCACGGCCGTGTGGTTGGCCAAGCTCGCCATCGGCCTGCTGACTGCCTGGCTGATCTGGCTGCCGGTGGCGCGGCGCAGCTCCTCGCCCTGGGTGCGCGGCGCGG
>JBOHWA010000531.1:0-3625 GCA_050735855.1 Binatia bacterium | reverse complement strand
GCCCTGCACCTCGTGCGCGGCGCCGCCGGGCTCGCCGCCCACGATCCCGGCGGGCTCGAGGTGTTCGCGGCCAGCCCGGCCGAGTTCGCCGCCGCCCTGCGGCGCGAGAACCACACCCTCAAGCGCGCCCTGACCGATCCGCACATCCTGAGCGGCATCGGCAACGCCTACTCCGACGAGATCCTGCACGCCGCCCAGCTCTCGCCGGTGCAGCTCACCGGCAAGCTCGGCGACACCGACATGGTGCGCCTCTACGAGGCGACGCGCGCGACGCTCGACGTCTGGACCGACACCCTGCGCCGCGAGTTCGGCGACCGCTTCCCCGGCGCCGGCGAGATCACCGCCTTCCGGCCCGGCTTCGCCGTGCACGGTCGCTACGCACAGCCGTGCCCGACCTGCGGCACGCCGGTGCAACGCATCCGCTACGCCGCCAACGAGACCAACTACTGCCCGACCTGCCAGACGGGCGGCCGCCTATTGGCCGATCGCTCGCTGTCGCGCCTGCTGAAGAGCGATTGGCCGAAGACGCTGGAGGAGATGGAGATGCGCAAGAAGGGGTAGGGAGCGCGACGCGCGCCAACTCCTCCACGGGACGGTCCCAAACGTCATGCGTCTCGTGGAGGGCGCCGGGCCCTCGGCGCCGGGGGCGGACGGGGGTTTGGGGGTCCGTTCCAATCGTCGCGAAGTGCGTAGGGGCGCGCCGGTGGCGCGCCCGAAGCCGTCCGCAGGACGGCTCCAGCGTGCACGATCGCTGCGCCGCGAAGAAGAGCCGCGCTCCGCGCGGCTACGGGCGGCGCCACCGCGCGCCCCTACCTACGCCTGTGCTGGGAATGGTTGGACAGGGCCCCGCTGCGCCCTACCTCCCTCAACGCCCAACGCCAGAACGCGGAGCGCCGAACGCTCCCCCCCGCCGTGAGCCGCCAACAATTCGCTTGCCTTCCACCGCGCTCCGATCTACCAGTTAATCCGGATCTACGGATGAATACCGCTGCCGCAGCGCCGATGTTCGGCTGGATGATGTCGCTCGCCGACGCGACCCGGGCGCGGCTGCTGCGCCTGGTCGAGCGGCACGAGCTGGCGGTGGCCGAGCTGTGCACGGTGCTGCAGCTGCCGCAGTCGACGGTCAGCCGGCATCTCAAGCTGCTCGCCGCCGAGGGCTGGCTGACGGTGCGCTCGGAGGGCACCAGCCGCTTCTATCGCCTGGCGCTGCCGCAGCTCGATCCGGCGGCGCGGCGCCTGTGGGTGCTGCTGCGCGAGCAGACGGCGCAGGGCGGCGTGGCGGAGCAGGACGAGCGCCGGCTGGCGAGCGTGCTGGAGGGGCGGCGGACGCGCTCGCAGGCCTTCTTCGGCAGTGCCGCCGGCCAATGGGATCGGCTGCGGCGCGAGATGTTCGGCGAGCGCTTCGATCTCGTCGGCCTCGCCGGCCTGCTCGACGACGGCTGGGTGGTCGGCGATCTCGGCTGCGGCACCGGCGAGATCGCGGCGACGCTGGCGCCGTTCGTGCGCCAGGTGATCGCGGTGGAGAGCTCGCGCGCCATGCTCGGTGGCGCGCGCCGCCGCCTCGAGGGCCTGGCGAACGTCGAGCTGCGGCGCGGCGAGCTGGAGGTGCTGCCGATCGACGACCGCGGGCTCGACGCGGCGGTGATCTGTCTGGTGCTGCATCACGTCGCCGAGCCCGCCGTCGTGCTGCGCGAGGCCGCGCGGGCGCTGCAGCCCGGCGGGCGCCTGCTGCTGATCGACATGGCGCAGCACGAGCGCGTCGAGTACCGCCAGCAGATGGGCCACGTCTGGCTCGGCTTCGCGCCCGGTCAGCTGAGCGAGTGGCTGTCGCAGGCCGGCTTCGACAGGGTGCGGGTGCACCCGCTGCCCGCCCAGCCGGCGGCCAAGGGCCCGGCGCTCTTCGCCGCCACGGCGCGGCGCGCAGCCGATTCACAATGACCCCGAACGCGCGCGCCCACAGGGACGCGCGCGGCAACCACCGACACAGGAGGACAGCATGAGCAGTGCAGCGAAAGTGAAGCAGACCGAAGGGGCGGCGCGGCCGTCGTTCAAGGTGAAGGACCTGGCGCTCGCCGAGCTCGGGCGCAAGGAGATCCGCCTCGCCGAGCAGGAGATGCCCGGCCTGATGGCGCTGCGGGCGCGCTACGGCGCCAGCAAGCCGCTGAAGGGGGCGCGCGTCGCCGGCTCGTTGCACATGACCGTGCAGACCGCGGTGCTGATCGAGACGCTGGTCGACCTCGGCGCCGACGTGCGCTGGGCCTCGTGCAACATCTTCAGCACGCAGGACAGCGCCGCCGCGGCGGTCGCCGTCGGCCGCGACGGCACCGCGCAGGATCCGCAGGGCGTCGCGGTGTTCGCCTGGAAGGGCGAGACGCTGGCCGAGTACTGGTGGTGCACGAACGAGATCCTCGCCTGGCCGGACGGCGGCGGGCCCGATCTGATCGTCGACGACGGCGGCGACGCGACCCTGCTGGTGCACAAGGGCCTCGAGTTCGAGCAGGCCGGCAAGGTGCCCGCCTTCGACGCCGACAAGGATCCGGAGGAGTGGGGCGAGATCCTCGCCGTCCTGCGCCGCCTGCAGCAGGAGGAGCCGGGCCGCTGGAAGCGCGTCGCGGCGCGCATCCGCGGCGTCAGCGAGGAGACCACCACCGGCGTGCATCGCCTCTACCAGATGGCCAAGGCGGGGGCGCTGCTGTTCCCGGCGATCAACGTCAACGACTCGGTCACCAAGAGCAAGTTCGACAACATCTACGGCTGCCGCCACTCGCTGGTCGACGGTCTCAACCGCGCCACCGACGTGATGCTGGGCGGCAAGGTGGCGGTGGTGATGGGCTTCGGTGAGGTCGGCAAGGGCTGCGCCGAGTCGCTGCGCGGTCAGGGCTGCCGCGTCATCGTCACCGAGATCGACCCGATCTGCGCGCTGCAGGCCGCCATGCAGGGCTACCAGGTGACGACGCTCGAGGAGGTGGTCGACAGCGCCGACGTCTTCATCACCACCACCGGCAACCTGCGCATCATCACCGCCGACCACATGGCGCGCATGAAGGACAAGGCGATCGTCGGCAACATCGGCCACTTCGACAACGAGATCGACATGGCCGGCCTGGCCAAGCGCCAGGGCGTCGAGCGCATCAACATCAAGCCGCAGTACGACGAGTGGGTCTTCCCCGACGGCCACTCCGTGCTGGTCCTCGCCGAGGGCCGGCTGCTGAACCTCGGCTGCGCCACCGGCCACCCGTCGTTCGTCATGAGCGCCTCGTTCACCAACCAGGTGCTGGCCCAGCTCGAGCTGTGGCAGGGCGGCGACAAGTACGAGAAGCAGGTCTACATGCTGCCCAAGCGCCTCGACGAAGAGGTCGCCCGCCTGCACCTCGACAAGCTCGGCGTCAAGCTGACCACCCTGACCGCCGAACAGGCCGAGTACATCGGCGTGCCGGTGGAAGGGCCGTACAAGGCCGACCACTACCGGTATTGATCACGCTTGCAGGCGGAGGGAAGGGGAGCGAAGGGGACGCAGATTTCGGGGTCGGCCAAGTCGAGGGTCGACTCGCGAGCCGCGTCCGCTTCTCCCCCCGCCCCCCCGGCGCCGAGGGACCGGCGCCCTCCAGGCCGAGCCCGTCTGGAG
>JBOHWA010000530.1:0-2736 GCA_050735855.1 Binatia bacterium | reverse complement strand
GTCTACCTGGTGCGCGACGGCCGCGTGGCGGGGCGCTACGACAAGCAGCGCCTGGTGCCGTTCGCGGAGGACGATCGCTTGGCGTGGCTGCGGGCCGAGCGGCCGACGGACTATTCGCCCGGCGAGGGACCGTCGCTCCTGCCCACCAGCGCCCTGCGCGTCGGTCCGTTGCTGTGCCTGGAGTCGATGTTCCCCGATCTCGCCCGTCAGGCGGCGCGCGCCGGCGCGGAGGTGTTGGTCAATCTGTCCAACGACGCGTGGTTCGGCGGTCCGGGGCCGGCGCGTCACCAGCTCGACATCGCGGCCCTGCGGGCGGTGGAGAATCGCCGCTACCTCGTGCGCGCCGCGGCGACGGGTGTCTCGGCCGTGATCGACCCGCACGGCCGCACGCTGGTGCAGAGTGAGATGAATACCGATCAGGTGCTCAACGCGATGGTGCGCGGCTCACAGGCGAGCACCCCCTACCAGCGCTGCGGCGACGCGTTCGCCTGGCTGGTGATCGCGGCTGTGGCTGCGGCGACGTTGCGGCCGCTGGTCACGCGGACCGTCGTTCGAAGCTGAACAGGTTGGTCGAATTCACCCGGCCGGTTGCAGCGCCTCGAGTGGGGCGCGGCGGCTGGCGCAGAGCGGCAGTGATCTGCCGCACTTCACAGGAGGTCGTTATGAAGCACTCACACATTCTCGCCACCATCGCCTGCTGCCTTGCCCTGGGATCCGCCGGGATGGCGTGGGCCGGGGCGCCGCAGCCCGATCAGCGGCAGGGCGACTTCGAGCACATCTGCCAGGGTGGGCCCAACAAGGGGCTGGCCTGCACGGTCCCGACCCAGGGCGTCGATTGTCCGAAGGGCGCCTGCATCGCCAAGACCCTGAGCCCCACCATCAAGGGCGTGCTGACGCTGGTTGCCCACGATGGGGTGACCGACTGGCTGAACGGCGGCGCCACCAACCAGGCGCTGACGGTCATGCTCGAGGTGAAGGCGCCGGACCGCACCCGGCACATCCTCGCCGCCACCTATCAGGACCTGGCCGTGCCGACCGACCCGCCGACGGCGCCCGGCAACGTGATCTCGATCCCGATGGACGAGCTGGCGCTCAAATCCCTCGCGACCGCATTGAACGGCCTGCTGTTCGTGCAGCCGGAGTCGACGCTCAGCGCGGAGTTGCAGACGCTGTTCAGCTCGACGGGCACCCCGGTCGTCATCGCGGTCGACGACAAGCGAGCGCAGTCCGCCGACCATACCGGCGACGGACTCGCCACGGTGCTGCGCTTCAAGGTGAAGATCCAGTTCTTCGATCCGCTCTGAGCGCCGCGTTGTCGAGAGCGGCCAGCGCGACAGCCGAACAGGAGCCGAGGAGGAGCAGGTGCGGACACGCCGAGCGATCGACGCTGTATTGCTGCTGTCTCTCCTCGCGCTCTGGATCGGCTGCGCGGCGTTGCATGTCCGCCAGCTGGCCCGTGGGCAACTGGCGTGGGTGAGCGTGTACGTCGCGGCCCCCGCGGCGCGCGACGGGTTCCCGACGGTGCGGGGCTTCTGGCCCGGTGCCACCCGCGCGGCGCACGGCACGCTGGCGGCGGGCGATCGCCTCCTGAGCGTCGCCGGCGCCGACCTGCGCGGCGTCGGCCCGTTCGGCTTCGTCGCGCGTGTCTACGCGGCGGCGGCGGAACGGCGCGACCTGCGCGTCCCGCTGCTCTTCGAGAGCCGCGGCTATCCACGCAAGACGACGATCCATCTGGTGCCCGTCGCCTTCCCCTGGCGCATGTTGCCGCTCACCTGCACGCTGGTCGTCAGCGGCGCACTGGTGCTGGCGCGGCGGCCGGGGTCGGGCGTCGCGCGCGCCTTCTTCCTGGTCGCCATCGCCTACGGGCTGCACTGGACGTTCTTCTTCGGCGGCCCGACCCTCCAGACCCAGGCCTGGGTGGTGGTGTTCTTCTGCGCTTCGCTGGTGATGCTGCCGCTGATCCTGCGCGCGGTGCTGCTCTTTCCCGCCGAGGTCGCGCCGCCGGACGGGCGCCTGCCGTGGTGGCCGTGGATCTTCGCGGTCTTCGGACCGATCTCGTTGAGCTGGATCTACGGCGTTCCGCTGCCACCGGAAGTCGGCTTCCGCGCCGTCTTCATCGTCAACGTCGCCTTCATCGTCACCCTGCTCGCCGTGCTCACGCGCAACTTCCGCCGCGCCGGGCCGCTCGGGCGGCGGCAGCTCAAGTGGGTGGTCCTGGGCATCTACCTCGGCACCGTGCCGGTGCTGCTCGCCGACCTCGTCACGGCCGTCGCGCCGTCGCTCTGGTGGCTGCACGAGCTGGCGACGGTCGCCGAGATCGTCATCCCCCTGGGGGTCCTGATGGCCATCGTGCGCACCAACTACTTCGACGTCGATCGTCTGATCACCGGCGCAGCGGTCTATTCCGTGCTGTCGGTCGTGCTGCTGGCGACCGTGCTCGCCGCGGTGCCGCTGATCGCGCGGGCCGCGAGCCGCGCCGCCGCCCTCGATCCCCGCACGGTCCAGCTCGTCCTCTCGATCGTCGTCGCCGCCGGCATGGTGCCGGCCAATCGCGTCCTCCGTCCGCGCGTCGAACGGCTGCTGTTCTCTGAGCGCCATGCCCTGCGCGCCGGAGTCGAGGCGCTGCTGCGCGACCTGGCGACCGCGGCGGGGCCCGAGCAGTTGCTGACGCTGGTCGGACAGCGACTCGACGCGCTGGTGCGCCCGCGGGCCTGCGTCATCTACGCACCGCTCGGC
>JBOHWA010000529.1:0-4497 GCA_050735855.1 Binatia bacterium | reverse complement strand
GGCCGAGGCGGCCTTCGTGGCCGCCCGCGATCTGGCGCGGACGCAATCGGCCCGCATGCTCGAGCTGCGCGCCACCTGCGCCCTGACGCGCCTGTGGGCGGCGCAGGGGCGCCGGCCACAGGCGGCGGCGCTGCTCGGCGGGCTCTACGCCTGGTTCACCGAGGGGCTCGACACCCCCGACCTGCGCGACGCGCGGCACCTCCTCGCGGCGCTGCAATAAAGAGGTCGCGCCGTCAGGGTCTGGTGGCGAGCACGGCCTGTCGTTGCGCGGCGATGGCCTTGTAGATCTCCCGGCGCAGGAGGTTGAAGCGACCGAGCGGCGCGTGATCCTGGGTGACGCGCCACGGGTTGAAGGTGATCGTCTCGGCGCGCAGCAGCTGCAATGGATCCGACGCATCGGCGGGCGGCTTGAGGATCCTGATCGTCGCGACCGGGATGGCGCGCGCGTCGGATTCGCTCCACTCGACGGTTGGATCGTCGGCCGGCATGGTGTACGGGTCGCTGCGCAGCTGGACGCACAGATCGAACCAGCGCTCGCCCTCGGCCAACTCGCACGCCAAGGCCTCGCGCAGATAGTCCTTGCCGGGCTGTGCCGGCATCTGTGCCGACGACGGCCCGACCGGACGGGCGAGATACTTCACCACCTGCTGCGGCCCGAGGCGGTAGGCGGTCATGCTGAAGTAGGTCGCGGCCAGCGGGCTGGCGATGACCTGCATCATGCGCGCGATGCGCAGCACGGCGCGCGGATGGTGCAGGGCCATGGCGAGCTTGGCGAGCGTAGACGTGGCGGTCGCCGCGCGCCGCATGATGTCGGCGAACTCGCGCGGATCGGCGGTGAAGAAGGTCGGGTGATCGACCAGCAGCAGATCGAACGTGCTGTGCTCGTCGTCGAGCAGCTTCTCGCCGGGGACGTCGAACAACTTGATCGCCATGCCGTGGTTGTCGCGGGCGCCGTCGGCGCCGACGGCGTGGCTGGCGTTGGAGAAGCGGATGACGGCCTGAAACGTCGCCGGTGCTTTGAACAGGCCGTGGCGCAGTTGCTCCGGCAGGTCAGGCAGGATGCGCACCTCGGCCCGCACCAGGCCGTGATGCTTGACGTGGGCATCGCGCCGGTTGCCGTTGTGGCTCGCCACCTGGCGGGCGATACGCTCGATGTCGGCGGCCACGGCCGCGTCCACGCCTGCCGGTGCCTGCAGGACGGCCGTGGCGGTATCTCGTTGCACGTCGCGGGACATGGCGCAGCATCACCACGGCGCGCGCCGCCGGTGCAAGCAGATCGCGCCTCAGTATTTTCCCTGATGCCGCGCCGACTATGCGTTCGGATGTCAAAGCCCGCCTAGCGGCACTTGATGCCGCCCGACTGTCTGCGCACCCACCAGGGCGATCACCCCCGCCAGGACGGTCATTCGTAGCGCCGGCCACAGACTGCTGCTGCCCATGGAACGCCCCTTGGTGCGTCGAGACCACCGACCACCGCGCATCGGCAATTGCCTTGTTTCTGCCGGCGTGGCTTGTCTAGAAAGTGCAACATGACCGACGACGCGCGCCAACGGTGCGAACAGGTGGCGTATCATGCCAGCCTCGGCGTGCAGGTGGAGGAGCTCGAGCGCGACCGTGTCCGCCTGCGGGTGCCCTACAAGGACGAGAACTCCAACCCGGGCCGCGCCCTGCACGGCGGCGTCGCGGCGTCGACCATCGGCATCGCGGGGGCGTTGGCGGCTTGGAGCGGGGTGGAGGCACGGCCCGATCTGGAGCACGGCACGCTGGATCTCAGCGTAAACTACCTCGCCGCGGCGCTGGGCGAGGACATCGTGGCGACGGCCGAGGTGTTGCGCCGCGGCAAGGAGCTCTCCTACAGCGAGGTCGACGTGCGCACCGAGGCGGGCAAGCGCATCGCGATCGGGCTGGTCACCTCCCGCATCTTCGATCGCGCGGCCAATCCCGCCGCGGCGCATCGACAGCGCACGACGCCGGTCGAGCGCGCGGCGGGCAGCGAGGTGATCAAGGGTGCCAAGGTGTTCACGGTGGCGCCGTTCATGGCGCGGCTCGGCGTCGTCGTCGAGCACGCCGCCGACGGGCGCTCCAGCCTGCGCATGGCGCACCAGGCGGTCCTGGCGGACGCGGCCGGCGGACTGCACGAAGGCGCCCTGGCGGCGCTGATCGACACCAGTGGCGCGCTGGCCTCGTGGTCGATCACCGGCCTCGACCTCAGCTACAAGGCGTCGACGGTCGGCATCCACGTCAACTACCACGCCGGCACGGCCGGCGAGGACGTCGTCGCGCAGGCGCGCACGCTGCGCCGCAACAACGAGATCTTTCTCAACCAGGTGACCGTCAGCGGCGCGTCGAGCGGACGGCTCGTCGCCAGCGCGTCGGTGACCTATCGCATCGTCGTCGGCTGAAGGCGGCCGGCGAAGCGCGTCGCGGACGCGCCCGGTCGGCGGCGCATCTGGCGCACCGCGATGTCGGCGAGAAAGAGCAGCATCGCCAGCGGCAGCAGGACGGCGTCGAGCGGGTACGAGGTCTGGCGCGTCCCCGGCGGCCGTTCGGTGAGTGCGTGTGCCGGTTGATCGAGCGTGCCCCCGGTGGCGTCGGTGAGCTGGGTCAACAGGGACCGGTTCGGCGTGTCGCGCAGCAGCTCGTCCTGTTCGTCCTGCTCGCTGCCCGGCACGGTGACCAGCCCACGGTACTGTGACACCGTGCCGCGCGGCGTGCGCTTGATGACCTCCAGCGGGTAGCGGCCGGCCGGCAGCTCGAGCAGGCTGGCGGTGAACAGCCGCGGCTGGCGTGGCACCAGGTCGATCTCGCGCGTCGTGTTGTCATCGAAGCGCAGGCGCGCGGTGAGGGTGGCGCCATCGGCCGTCGGGCCGAAGCTGCGGATGGCGATCTCGACGACGCCATCGCGACGTTGGGCGTCGATGGCATACTGATCGTCGGTGTGATCGCGCGCCGTCCAGTGCGCCACCTGCGACCAGAATTTGGAGAACTCCGGCCAGGTCACCCAGCGCCCGCCGTCGTCCGTCGGGCTGGCGGTGAAGGCCGCGACCCGGCCGAGCCCGTACTGCCACACGGCCAACAGCGGATCGCGGCGCTCGAGACGGTTGACGTACAGGAGCACGTCGGCGCCGTCCTTCGGTCGCGCGTAGGCATACCCGGCGAGCGGCGGCAGGCGCGCCTCGGCGATGCCGGTCAGGAGTTGATGCTCGCCGATGAGCTGCGGAAAGTACTCCTCCGTGCCGGGCGACAGCGGGCTGAGCGCGCGGGTGGTCTCGCGCAGCATCAGGTCCGGCAGTTGTTGGGCGTCCTCGACGTAGTGGAACTCGCCGCCGGTCTGGCTCGAGATGTCGCGCAACAACTGCAGATTCACCGTATTGTCGCCGATGCGCACGGTGGTGACGCTGATCTTGTCGGCGATCAGGGTCTTGATCAGGGCGCGATACTCGTCCGGGGCGGAGCGGTTGGTGTCGCCGTCGGTGATCAGCATGATGTGGCGCCGGTCGACGCGCGAGGCGGCCAACTGGTCGCGCGCGGCGCCGAGCGCGTCGAGGAAGTCCGTGCCGCCGTTCTCGACCAGGCGCGGGATGAGATCCTCCAGTGGCCGGCGATTGGCCGTCAGCGGGCGCAGGGCGGCGATCTCGTGCGGTTGCGAATCGAAGGCGACGACGCCGACGAGATCCTGGTCCTTGAGCTGCCCGATCACCGCCAGGGCGGCTTCCTTGGCGTAGCGCAGCTTCTCGCCGTCGCGCTGGGTGTCGAGGCGGCTGTTGTAGCCCATGCTGTTGGAGCGATCGATGACCAGAAAGAGCGCCAGCGGCTCGCGCGCGCCCGGGCGCGGCCGGTGCGGCTCGAGCGTCACCGGCAGCAGCCGTTTGAGCGCCGTCGGGGTGAAGCCGGCGTCGCCATAGGTCGCCGTGCCGCCGGCGACGATCAACCCACCGCCGTGCTCGCGCACGTAGCGTTCGAGGTGGTCGAGGGCCTTGGTCGTCAGCGCGCCAGCGGCGACGTCCTCGAGCACCACAGCGTTGTAGGGCAGCAGCGTCTCGAGCTCGCGCAGCGCCTGCGGCGCGCGGATGTCGACCGTGAAGCCCTTGCGGCGCAGCGCGCGGCCCAGCGGCGACTGCTCGCGTGCGGCGAGCAGCAGCACCCGGGTGCGCGGGCTGATGGAGATGCCGATCTCGCGCACGTTGTTGGCGGCGGTGGCGTCATCTGCGACGACCAGCTCGGCGCGCAGGCGATGGCTGCCCTCGCCGTGCAGTTGGGTCGGCAGGGCGAGCGCGTTGCGGCCGGGCTGCAGCTCCACGGCGGCGCTGTCGGCGATCTGCCCGTCGAGATAGAGATTGAGCACGGCGGGCCGCAGCCCGCCGGGGTTGTGGGCGATGACGCGCACCGGCACCAGGCTGTCTTCGGCGACCAGCGGCGGCGCGATGACGCGCTCGATGCGCACGTCGGGCTCGCTGCGCTGCGGCGGGACGACCGCATCGAGGCGCACCCCAGCGG
>JBOHWA010000528.1:0-2994 GCA_050735855.1 Binatia bacterium | reverse complement strand
GGCTGGCGGCGCGCGCGGCCGGCGCCGGGCCCGGCCTGGCCAGCGCCGCGGCGCTGCTGTTGGTGGCCAGCGCGCCGTTCCTCGTCTACGCCGTCGACGCCAACCCGGTCACGCCGTTCGCCTGGGCGGTGACCGCCACTGCGCTGTTGCTGGAGGCCTTCCTGCGCGCGCCGCGCGGCGCCGCCGGGTGGGGCGCCCTGGGCCTCAGCGCGCTGATCGCCGGCGCCGCGTTCGCCGCCCGCGAGGAGGCGATCTTTCTCGCCGCGCTGGCGCCGCTCAGCCTGCTCGGCAGCGACCGGCTCGCCGCCGCGGCGCGCTGGCCGGCGGTGTTCGCCTGGCTGGCGCTGTGCGCCGCCGTATACGCGGGCCTGGCCGTCGTCGATCCGGCTCACAACGCCTACCTGGCGGCGCGCGTGGTCCAATATGCCGGGCGGCTCGGCAACCAGGTGCCGCTGTTCCTCGCCACCAGCGCCATGGCCCTGCTGCTGCCGCTGATCGTCTGGAACCTGCGCGGCCGGTCGCTGCTGCCGGCGCTCACCGCCCCGCTGCTGCTGATCGGCGTGGCCTATGCGCTGATCTACGCCAGCGGCGCCTCGGCCGGCGAGCATCAGATCGTCGTGCTGCCGCTGCTCCTTCCGCAGGCGCTGCTCGGCCTGCGAGCGCTCGCCGCGGCCCGCCCGCGGCTCGCCCGCGTTGTCGCTGGCATGGCCGTGCTGTGGATCGTTGCCAGCAGCGCCTACCTGCTGGTCGCCTGCTGGCAGGGCGAGAAGCAGCGCGAGTATGCGGCGCTGGCGGCCGGTGTGCCACCCGGCTCGGTGGTGCACTTCGTGGCGTACCCCGCCTTTGACGTCGACCCCGAGGCGCCGCTGCTGGCCCTGCTCCCCGCGTCGGTCCGCCTGCAGGCACTGGCCCCGCCGGACGGCTGCCCGCCCAACCTGTTCGCCGCTCTGGCCTGGATGCAGGCGCGTTGTGCGGTGCACCAACAGCTCTTGCCGCGTTGCCGCGCGGCGGTGGCGGCGGCGGGTGCGGATTGGGTCGATCAGGCGGGCGCCCTCGCCGAGTTGCTCGAGCTCACCCCTGACATGGTGTCCGCCGGCGGCGCTGGGGGTGGCTCCAAGTGGAGTCGCATGCCCGCCGGTGACTTGCGCGGCACCCAGCCGACGCCTCCCGATGGCGCGGGCGCCGCTGGCGAGTTCTTCTTCGTCCCGTTCTGGGTGCGGCGCGACCGCTTCAACGACCTGCCGTCGATCGACTTCCGCGAGTTCCGCTGGTGGGAAGCCACCCGCCTGGCGCTCGAGGTAGAGGTGCCGGACGTCACCCAGGCGGGCCAGTCGCTGCTCACCGTCACCGCGCGCTCACCGCGCGAGGCCGCCGCGTTGTGCGCGGCGCTGCGTCAGCGGGCGAACGCGGCGAAATTCTTCGAGCGCCTCGAAGGGTCCTTGGGATCGGCGCTCAGGCAGACCGACATCCGGCGAACCTGAATCTGAAGCGACGGTTGGGCCCTTGAGCCTACGGAAAATACGACTGCAGTACGCCGCGCCGCCGCACATCCAGCGTGGCGCAGTGAAACGAGCCGCCGAACGGCTGGTAGTAGAGGAAGTCACAGGGGATCGGCGTGAAGCCCCAGTCCCTGAGGCTGCGCTGCATATCGGTCTGCGACTTCTCGACGATGACGCGCTGCTCGTCGAGCATCAGCACGTTGAGCGCCACCCATTGGCTGACCATCGACACGCGCCGCACCAGCGAGAGTTTGAATTCGGTCACCGGGGTGGGGTTGGGCGCCACCAGGACGTCCCACGACTTGAGGATCGGCGGCAGGGTCGCCTGGTCGACCCACAGCGGGTTGACCAGCACCTTGCCCGGCGCCAGCGGCATGAACGTCGTGTCGATGTGCTTCGGATTGGCGCACTTGCTCAGGATCTCGTGCAGCCGGTAGCCGTCGCCGAGGTGGCGGCGCAGCCATTCGATGCCGGCCCGGTTGGTGACGTTGCTGCGCTGATAGAAGAGGTCGCGGCCGCAGCGGACGAAGTCGGCGGCATCGAACACCGGCTCGTACTCGTTGACCGCGTAGCGCGCCGGCGGGCCCTCGACCAGGTCGTCGTCGGGCGCCTCGTAGAGCGCGTCGGGCAGCTCGGGGCGCGGCGCCGAGACCCAGCGCGCGCCGGCGGCGAAGTACTCCTTGAACAGCGCCCGGTAGGCGAACATCTCGTAGTAGCGGGTGCGCCAGGACATCGGCGCCTCGATGATCTGGTCGCCGATGACCAGGAAGCCGTCGCGCGGGCAGGCGGAACAGAACCCCTGCGTACGCCAGCCGGGGGTGCCGAAGCGGCGCCGGTACTCGACCACGCTCGGCCGCCGGACGCGCACGCCCTCGCCCTCGAGGATGCGGATGAACTCGGCCAGCTGGCGCTGCGCCGGCTCGACCAGCAGGCGCGGGTAGGGGCGGCCGACCAGCAGCTTGTAGGCGAGGCGCTTGAGCGGCGGGAAGCGGTGCGACACGGCCTCGCTGGCCGGTACCGTGGCGCCCTCCAGGCGGCCGACGATGACCTCCTCCAGCGGGTCCCACTCGGTGTGCGAGTTGACCGGGCAGCCGGCGGCCACGCTCGGCGGCGCCCACGCCAGCGGGCTGGGATCGGTCAGGCGGGCGGACACCGGCGGCTCGGCCGCGCTCAGGCGGGCTCCGTCGCCGCCAGCACCGGCAGCGCGATCTCGCCGTCGACGCCGCGCGGCGCGCTGTGCTCGTCGTACACGGTGTCGTCGCCCGCGCCGTTGCCGCTGCCGTTCCCATTGCCCGCACCGGCCTGCACCGGCGCCGCCGCGGCCAGGCGGGCCTGGCTGCGCAGGTCGTCCATCACCGGCATGTAGCGGTTGTGGGCCACCCGCGGCGTGGCCGGCGAGGGACCGCCCTTGGCGGCGATCTGCTGCAGCAACTCCTGGGCGCGCTCGGGGGTCAGCATCGGGTCGGACTCGACGCGGTGGTACTCCTCCTTGGCC
>JBOHWA010000527.1:0-10987 GCA_050735855.1 Binatia bacterium | reverse complement strand
ACCACTGAAGACGACGGTTGCGCGATCCAACCGCCGCGCCGCAGTAGCCGGGGCGGCGGGGCACTCGGGCTCGGCCTGCTGGCACTCATACGACTCGCCACCCGGCGCGGCCGCGGACGGGCGCGATGAGGGACCGGTCGCCGATGCGGCGCCGCTTGGCCCTGGTCGGGCTGGCGATCGCCTTGTCAGCCCTGACGCCGGGCCGCGGTGCGGCGCAGGGCTGTGTGTTGCAAAGCGATTGCGATGACGGCGCGTTCTGCACCGCCGACTTCTGCATCCTCTTCAGTTGCGTGCACACCGCCCGTGGCTGCGATGATTTCAACGGGTGCACGGACGACGGCTGCAGCGAGGCGTCCAACCGCTGCGTGCACACCGCGGCGGTCGGCCGCCCCTGTTCGGATCCGAACCCCTTCACCGTCGACGACCGGTGCCAGGCGGATGGCGAGTGCCGAGGGCGAGACATCTTCGCCGGGGACTGTGAGACCGACGTCGACTGCGCCACAGGACAAGTCTGTTCTGATGGGGATTGCATAGAAGAAGGCTTCCCGCAGGCGACGGAGACCGCGACCCGGACGGCGACGCGGACTCGTACGCCGACGCGCACGCGGACGCGCACGCCGACGCGGACCCGCACCGCGACGCCGCCCGGTACACGCACCTCGACTGCAACAGCGCCCCCTTCGTCGACGCCGACGTCCACGCCCAGGCGCACCGGGACACCGACCGCACCCCCGACCCCCACCGGAGCCTCGCCGACGGGCGCGCCGACCGATGTGGTCCCGACCCCAACTCCGACGCCGTCACCCAGCCCGCCGCCCGTGGATCAGTGCCCCGGCGATTGCGATGGCAATGCGGCCGTCGGCATCAACGAGCTGGTGCTCGGTGTCAGCATCACGCTGAACGCCGTCGAGGTCGGTGCGTGTCCACCACTCGACACCAACGGCAGCGGCGCGGTTGAGATCACCGAGTTGATCGCCGCGGTGAGAGCCGCGTCGCTCGGCTGTGGATGACCGGATGACTCCCAACCCGAGCACCCCCTCAGCGATGCGGCGTCGTTTGGCCCTCCTCGGGCTGGCGATCGCCTTGTCAGCCCTGACGCCGGCCCGCGGTTCGGCTCAGGGCTGTGTGTTCCAGAGCGATTGCGATGACGGCGCGTTCTGCACCGTCGACTTCTGCATCCTCTTCAATTGCATGCACACCGCCCGCGGCTGCGATGATTTCAATGGGTGCACCAACGACGGCTGCAGCGAGACGTCCAACCGGTGCGTCAATACCGCGGTCGTCGATCGCCCCTGCGAGGATTTCAACATATTCACCGTCGACGATCGGTGCACCGCACAGGGCGAGTGTGTGGGGCGGGACCCCAACTCGTCTTGTGAATCCGACGTCGACTGTCTGGGCTCTTTCGTCTGTACCCAAGGGTTTTGCGCGGCGCCGACCCAGGTTCCCACCCTGCCAGTCGGCTTCACCAACGTCCCGACCGCCACGCGGACGCGGACGCCGACCCGCACGGCGACGCGCACCCTCACGCAGACACGCACCGCCACCCGTACCGCGACCTCTACCGCAACCCGGACGGCGACCCAGACGGCGACCAGCTCGGCGACGTCCACGCGCAGGTCCACGAGGGCTCCAACCGCGACGCCAACCTCATCCCCGACTCAGACCGAGACGGTCACGGCCCTGGCGAGCGCAACCACTACACCGACGGAGACCGACAGCGTCACACCGACCGCAACGACTACCGATCCACCGACCACGACACCTTCGCCAACGCTATCCGAGCCCGTCGCCGCGACTGCAACGGCAACGGCGGTCTCGACAACACCAGCGACGGTCGACAGCTCTACGCCCACAGCGACAGCGACCCTGCTGGTGGCGCAGCCGACCGCCACGCGCACCGTCGCGCCGACCTCGGCGATCCCAACCCCGACGCCCTCACCCAGCCCGCCGCCGGTGCCGCAGTGCCCCGGCGATTGCGATGGCAACGCGGCCGTCGGGATCAACGAGTTGGTGCTCGGCGTCAACATCTCGCTGAACGCTCTGTCGATCGACGAGTGCCCCGCGTTCGACCCCAACGACAGCGGCGCGGTCGAGATCACCGAGTTGATCGCCGCGGTGCGAGCGGCGTCGCTCGGGTGTGGTTGACCCTCCGCGCGTCGCGACCGCTGCCAACCCACATCGATTCTGGGGCGCTGTCCCCAGGTCTCTTTCCCCCTTGCGGGGGAAGGTCAGGATGGGGGGATTTATGGGGGGGGGGCCGGCGAATCTGGGCGGCTCTGTGGGACGGCGGCACCGGTGCGGCGAAGCTGGTACAATTGTATTGACTGAACATTCAGAAAATCGTAAACGTTCAGAACATGAGTGACAGATCGGAAGCCGGCGGGGACCGAGAAATGAATTGCCGGGGGCGGGCGTGGATCGGGTAACCGCCATCTTCGTCGACGGCATCGGCGCTGCGGCCGCCACCTCGGGGATTTTGAACCAGCTGCAGGGACGAATCTTCGCCCTGCTGTACCTCCAGCCCCAGCCGCTGTCGCTCGACGGCATCGCGGCCGACCTGGAGCAGAGCAAGAGCAACATTTCCGTGCAGATCCGTGGCCTGGTCGAATGGCATCTGGTGCGCCGCGTGCCGGTGGGCGGATCGCGCAAGGATCACTACGAGGCGGCGACCGACTTCTGGCGCCTGATGCAGGAGATTCTCGAGCGCCGGCATCGCTTCAGCGTGCGCCAGGTTCTGACGGCGGTGGAGGAGAGTACCCGTGCGAGGGAGGGCCCCGGCGCCAGGACGAGCGCAGCCGAGCGCGAGCACGCAACCTTCGTCGCGGCGCGCATGCAGAGTCTGCGTACGTTCTTCTCCCTTCTCGATGCGGGCATCGCCGCGTTCACCCAGGGCAAGCCGCTGTCGCCTGATGACCTGAAGAATGTCGTCCCCCTCGAGAGTGCACGCTATCGACGCATGAAGTGAGGTACGCATGATTCCCACACTGACCGTTGCATGCCTGTGGCTCCTCTTTGGCGGTACTCACATCGGCATGGCGGCGGTCCGGGCGCGGATCGTCGCGCGGACGGGCGAGGTCGGGTACGTCGTCATCTTCTATCTGATCGCCGCGGCCTCCTTCACTGCGCTGGTCACCTACTACGCCGCGCATCGTTTCGACGGTGTCGCCGGGTTGGCTGTCGGCAGCCTGGCGGTTGCTCGCTGGCCGCTCATGGGCGTGGTCGTTCTCGGCGTTGCGGTGATGGTGCCGGCGCTCATCTCGTACCCGCGGCTGCCCTCCGCGCTGTTCGGTCAGCCGATTGGTGCAGTGCGCGGCATCGAACGGATCACCCGCCACCCCTTTTTCGCTGGCGTCGCGCTGTTGGCAGGCGCCCACCTATTGCTGGCCACACACCTGGTGGGAACGGTCTTCTTCGCCGGTCTGCTCCTCCTGGCAACGGCCGGCGCATGGCATCAGGATCGCCGGCTGATGGCGCGCCGCGGCCGCGCCTATGCTGACTACTGTAACGCCACCTCGGCCATCCCGTTCGTGGCGATCCTGGCTGGCCGCCAGCGTCTGATGACCCGCGAACTACCCTTCGGGGCCCTCGGGCTCGGCGTGATGCTCGCGCTGGCGGCGCGCTATGGCCACGCTGTCCTGTTCGCCGCCGGCGGTCTGTGGATCGCGGGTGCGGTCGTGGGCGGAGGATTCATCGCCGGCATCAACGCATGGCGGCGAGCAAGCCGACACAAGGCCATACGGCGTAGAGCAACGCACGAATCGCTCAGCACGGGAGGATCATCATGACTCGCTTCGTCTCGCGCTTGCTGATGGTCACCGGCGTCGGGCACGCGCTGGTGGGCGTCGCGCTCTTCAGCGAACCGCTCGGGGAGATGGTTCGCGAAGGCTTCTTCGGCACGATCTGGTATGGCCAATGGGACCGCGCGGCGGCCTTCTGGTTTCTGCTGTTCAGCCCGATCTGCGTCCTGCTTGGCCAGATGGTGGCGCATGCCAGAGCGCGCGACGACCGCTGGCTGTTGACCGTGATCGGCTGGAACCTTCTCGCCACCAGCCTCGTCGGTGTGGTGATCATGCCGCTTTCCGGGTTCTGGATTCTGCTCGCCATCGCGCCGCTGGTCTTCCACCTGGCGCGGACGGTGCGCATTGGGTCGGTCGCTCTCGCCGGAGGCGTGGAGCGCTCCTGAGTAGAGGCTCGCCGTGCCCAACGCACGATCTGGCGAGCGGTCACCCGGGAGGGCGCCGCGTCCTCGAGGGTGGGCCTCGGTGCGGCTCGGCCTGCAGCAGCGTCGGCAGGACGAACAGCGTGGCGAGCAGGCACAGGCCGGCGGCCATCAGGCGGCCCATGGTGGCCGGCGGCGAGTAGGCGGAGAAGGCAAGGAGACTCGTGGCCCTGGGCGCGCAGGGCCGTGGCCCGGCGCGGCCGCCGACGGGCGCGATGTGGACCGGACGCTGCAGCGTCGTCTGGCCCTACTCGGGCTGGCGATCGCACGCTGCGCGTGACGTTCCTGTGACACCTCTGGCGTAAAGCTTCAGGCGTGCAGACGGAACCCTCCCCGATCAGCCTCGCCCACCGAGCAAGCGGCGCGCATTCCCGGTTCATGACGCCGGATCGGGCCGCGTGATGACCGCGCGGAGAGCCGCGGCGCGGGCGGCGGTCGTCACTGTCGGCGCGATGCTGTTCGCACTGGCCGGGCATGCCCTGGGGTTCGCCCTCGGTCAGGGCCGGGCCGTCGCGCAGTCCAACATCACCTGCATCACCTTCGGCGACTGCGACGACGGCTTGTTCTGCACGATTGACTCCTGCGTGCTCTTCTTTTGCGTGCACACGGCCGGGTGCGACGACGACGGCGAAGAGTGCACGCGAGAGTGCAGTGAGAGTGCGAACAGGTGCCTGGACCGCGTCCCTCTGCCGGTGGGAACGGCATGCGGCCTGTTCAATGACCTTGAGTGCGATGGGGCGGGCAACTGCGGATTCACTCTGGGTTGCGAGGTCGATGTCGATTGCCCCTTCGGAGCAGGTCAGGTGTGTGCCTCCGGCGTCTGCATGGTTCCCACGCCGACGCGGACATCCACCCGGACCACAACGCCCACCCCGACGCGCACCAGAACCGCAACCCACACGCTGACGCGAACCGCGACTGGCACGTTGACACGCACCGCGACCCAGACGTCGACGCGCACCGTTACCCAGACGCCGACACGCACCGCGACGCAGACGCCGACGCGCACCGCGACCCGCACGGCCACCAGCTCGGCGACGTTCACGCGCCGCTCCACCAGGACACCGAGCCTGACCTCGACCCCCACCAGCAGCCCAACACCGACGCCGTCCTCGAGCCCGACGCCAACCCCCTCGCCGACTCACACCGCGACGGCAACCGAGTCTGCGAGCGCGACCGCTGCGCCGAGCCAGACGGCCACCGTCACACCGACGGCAACGGCCGTCGACGCGCCCACCGCGACGCCATCACGGACCCCGTCCGAGGGCTTGAACGCGACTCAGACGGCCACGGCGACGCCGACGCAGGCAACGACCACCGCCACCGAAAGCTCCACCCGAACGGCGACGGCGGCCGCGACTCTGACCGCGGAGAACACGCCGGTCGAGCAACCGACCGGCACGCCGACCGCTCCGCCGACGGCCGCGACCACAATCACACCGACCGGCGCGGTCCCGACGCCGACGCCCTCACCCAGCCCGACACCCGGCGCACGTTGTCCGGGTGACTGCGACGGCAATGCGGCGGTTGGCATCAACGAGCTGGTGCTCGGCGTCCGCATCACGCTGAACGCCCTGCCGATCGATGCGTGCCCACCGTTCGACACCAACGGAAACGCGGCGGTCGAGATCACCGAGCTGATCGCCGCGGTGAAGGCCGCGTTGCTCGGCTGCCGGTAGGTTGCGCCGGTTGCTGAATGCGTTCGCCTTGGCTGGCGTCCGGGGACGCATCTTGACATCACTATAGTGTGGCATCAAGATGCCTTCATGCGGACGACGCTGACCCTCGATGACGATGTGGCCGCCAAGCTCAAGGATCTCGCGCGGCGCAGGAAGGTGTCTTTCAAGCAGTTGGTCAATGCCACTCTGCGCCGGGGGTTGGTGGCGCAGGAGGGGCGCCAGGCCGATGCCCGGCCGTTTCGCGTCGAGACCTTCCACAGTCCGTTCCGCCCCGGGGTCGACCCGCTGCGGCTGAATCAGCTGGCGGACGAGCTCGAGATCGAAGCGGCGGCGGCGCGTCTGGGGCGATGATCCTCCCCGACATCAACCTGCTGCTCTATGCGCACAACTCGGCTGCGCCCAGCCATGCCGCCGCGCGCGAGTGGTGGGAGGATCTGCTCACCCGCGAGCAGCCGGTCGGCCTGCCCTGGGCGGTCATCTTCGGATTCGTGCGTCTGGTGACGCACCCATCCGTCCTGACGCTGCCGCTCGATCCATCGGCGGCCCTCGATCGGGTCGCGACCTGGCTCGATCAGCCGTGCGTCCAACCCCTCGACCCGGGTCCCCGGCATCTCGCCATCGCGCGCACCCTGTTTACAGCGACCAACGTCGGTGGACGCTTGACCACCGATACCCACCTCGCCGCGCTGGCCATCGAGCACCAGTGCGAGCTGCATTCGAACGACAACGACTTCGAGCGCTTCCCCGGGCTGCGCTGGTGCAATCCCCTCTCCGCTGCGTAGCCGCGTCTACGGAAATGCCATTCGCCGGCTGCGCGGGCTCAGCGATCGGCGTGCGCTCGCCGGGCCCTCGGCGCCGGGGGTGGTGGAAGGGGTGCTCGGCGCAAGCACGGCGCCGAGGGACCGGCGCCCTCCAGTCTGATCCTACTCGCCGCGGCGGTCTTCCTTGATGATCCGCGACCGCCGCCGCGCGTTGCGGATCTGACGGCGGGCGAGGTGGAAGAGCGTGCGCTTGTCGTAGGTCGGCCACTCGAGCAGGGCCTCCATGATGGTGATGGTCTTGCGCGCCTCGCCGCGCCAGTCGCTGATCACCGAGGGCTTGTAGATCTTCGGGCCGCGGTAGAGGGCGCCGCGGTCGAGGACCTCGTTCTTCTCCAGGTACTCGAGGCGCACCGGCAGGCCGATGCGCTCGGCCAGGCGACGCTCGCCGCCCGGATCGCGCGCCGGGCCGGCCTCGATCATCAGGTGCAGCGTGCGGTACGAAAGCGCAGCCTACGGGGGTGTCCGCCGCGTCACTGGGAGCAGATCGACTCGATGCACATGATGTCGATGACCAGGGTCTCCGTCGTGAACGGTTCAATGGTCCCCGTGTAATGGCATCCGATGACTTTGGGGAGATACGGGTCGTAAACGATCGTCGCGTCCAAATTGGGCGAGCTCGGTTTACGGCATTCTATGAGTTGGAGACGCACGTAACCGTCCCCGCAGGTCGCATCGAGCATGAAGTCCCAGGGGCACGGCGAGCCGCTGTCGCAACGCTTGGTGACGGTGTTCGTCACGCATATGATGCTCTTGCCGCCGGGGCCCGCGGGACCGATGGGACCAACAGGACCGATAGGGCCAGCCGGGCCGGCGGGACCGGCAGAGCCCGCAGTGCCAGCGGCGCCGGCAGGACCAGCGGGGCCGATAGGGCCAACAGGTCCGGCCGGACCCGGGGGCCCCGGTGCCGGTGGGCAGACACCGACCAGGCCCGTCGTCGAATCGGTGCACAGGATCTTGTCGGCGCTGGGGTTGGGGGCAAGGCCCGGCAGGAACACCGGTCCGGCCTCCTGCACGCGCAGGCGGTCCTGCATGCCGGTGGAGTCGGTCACCGCGAAGCCGTCACCGGGAGCGGGTTGAATCTTGACGTCGTCGGCGTAGGCCGGCCACGCCACCAGACTGGCGAGGAGCAAGAAGCGCCAGGCGGACAGGCTGTGTCGTCTCATCGCGGATCCCTCGCCATAGTCTCCTCGGAGGCGGCGAACTGCCGCCGGGCGGCCAGCATGAGCGCTGCCGTCGCCAGCAGCAGCCCGAGCATCGAGGTGGCCGGCACCTGTTCGACCGTCGCAGCGCGCTCGAACCAACCATTGCTCTCACTGCCCTTGATGGAATCGTAATTCGACGCCGGGCCCGGAGCGCCGATCGGCTGGCCGACGGCAAAGTTGTCGGCCACGTCGACCGCGGATACGAACTGCGTCGCACCGGGCAACAGGTCGAGGAAGGCGGGGCTGCCGGCCGTGGTGCTGCGGATGAGCAACGGCTGTCCCGGACTGCCACCCAGCGTCAGCGCCACCGCGACCTGCGTGGTCTGCCCGCTGGCGAAGCGCACCTCGCGGCCCGAGTCGGTGAGCACGATCAGGGTGTGAAACTGCTGAGTTCCCTGCATCGTCGCGAGCATCGCGCCGCAGCCATCGACCCAGGAGGCCGAGGACGTACCGGCCTGAAACTGGCCGGCGTTCGACCAGTCGCCACTCCACGACAGTGCGCCGGCCTCGCCGGCGAGCAGGGCCCCCGCGCCGATCGAGAGCGCGCCGATGCCGAACGCCTGCCCCGACCCGAGCCGCAGGGTTCCGGCGACTGCGAGGTCGGCGCAGCCATGGTCCATAGCTCCGCTACCGATTGCCAGGGTCGAGCCGGCTCCAACGACCACCTGCCCGAGCGCCGGCAGCGTGCCGATCGCGCCCGACGCGCACCAGCCCAGGATGAGCAGCCGCGTCAGGCTTCGCAGGGTCGTTGCGGTCTGCATCTGGGTCTCGCTGCGCTCATCCGCGACTGCGCTCGCCCGGCGCCCTCCAGTCTGATTCCTACTCGCCGCGGCGGTCTTCCTTGATGATCCGCGACCGCCGGCGCGCATTGCGGATCTGGCGGCGGGCGAGGTGGAAGAGCGTGCGCTTGTCGTAGGTCGGCCACTCGAGCAGGGCTTCCATGATGGTGATCGTCTTGCGCGCCTCGCCGCGCCAGTCGCTGATCACCGACGGCTTGTAGATCTTCGGGCCGCGGTAGAGGGCGCCGCGGTCGAGCACCTCGTTCTTCTCCAGGTACTCGATCCGCACCGGCAGGCCGATGCGCTCGGCCAGGCGGCGCTCGCCGTCCGGATCGCGCGCCGGGCCGGCCTCGATCATCAGGTGCAGCGTGCGGCGGCGGATGAGGATGAAGAAGATGCGTGTGCCGAGGCGATCGGCGAAGTCATAGACCGCATCGAGCACGTCGTAGTGCGTCGCGCGGTGTCCGCCGATCTCGATCGTCGCGTCGAGGCGGCCGAGCACCTCGGCGACCGGCCCGCCGTGGCCACAGTCGCACGGCGCCGACGCGATGCGCGCCAGGTCGCCGGTGGAATAGCGCACCAGCGGCATGACCTCGTGCACCAGGCTGGTGATGGTCACCACGCCGACCGCGCCGGGCGCCACCGGCTGCTGCGTCTGCGGGTCGAGCAGCTCGAACTCGAGCAGGTCGCTGCACAGGTGCAGCCGGCCGCGCGGGCAGCCGACGCCCATCAGCATGGTCTCGTTGGAGCCGTAGATCTCGACCACGCGCGCGTCCCAGTCGTGCTCGATGGCGCGGCGCAGCGCCGGCGGCAACACGGCGCCGCCGCAGAAGACGACCTTGACGGTCTTGAACACCTCGCGCGGGTCCATGCCGCGGTCCTTGGCGAGATCGTGCAGCAGCACCGGCTCGAGCGGCAGGCTGGCGATGGCGGTGACGCCGAGGCGGCGGATGAAGTCGACGGCGCGATCGAACGGCACGTCCCAGCTCATCGTCCCCGCCGGGATGTGGCAGGCGCCGGCCATGCGCATCGCTTCCTCGAACACAAACGACACCGGCGCAAAGAGCGGGAAGCGGTTGAGCAGGATGGTCTCCTGCGCCAGCTCCGGCACCATGCGGTGGATCACCGCCGCCATGGCGCGCAGCTCGTTGAGGCCGCACCAGGTCGAGATCGGCTCGCCGGTGGTGCCGCTGGTCTCGTGATAGTGCCAGGCGCGGTGCGGCGGCACGACGAGCATGCCGAAGGGCGTCGCGTCGCGCACATCCGCCTTGCTGGTCAACGGCAGCCGGGCGAGATCGGCGCGCCCCTCGACCGTATGGCCGGCCAGGTGCTTGGCGTAGAACGGGCTGCGCCGCGCGCGCGCCACCGCCCCGCGCACCAGTGCGTCGCGATCGGTGACCGCCGCGCCGCCGGCGCCGGGGTTGATCTCCATCGTTCAGCCCTTATCCGCCTTTGCTGAGATGGGAAAGCACGCCCCCAACCCCCGGCGCCGAGGGCCCGGCCGCCCTCCAGCAGAGCGACCGGGTCACCCTGGAGGGCGCCGGGCCGTCGGCGCCGGGGGGCGGAGGGGCGCGGCGCCGCGCAGCAGCGCCGGCAGGACGAACAGCGTGGCGAGCAGGCACAGGCCGAGGCCGGCGGCCATCAGGCGGCCCATGGTGGCCAGCGGCGGGTAGGCGGAGAAGGCGAGGAAGCCGAAGCCGGCGATGGTGGTCAGCGAGGTGACGACGAGGGCGCGGCCGATGTGGGTGACGCCGAGGCCGACGCGGCCGTGCTCGCGCACCGCGGTGACCAGGTAGACGCCGCTGTCGACGCCGATGCCGAGCACCAGCGTCGTCACCGCCAGATTGATCGGGTCGACCGGCACTCCCGCCAGCGACATGGCGGCGAACAGCACCAGCACCACCAGAGCGATCGGCGCCAGCACGGCGAGCCCGTCGCGCAGACTGCGCAGGGCGATGCTGAGCAGCAGCAGGTTGCCGAGGCCGGCGAGGGCGAGGAACAGCACCATCTCGTGGCGCAGGACGACGCCCAAGCGGTGCTCGAGCAGCGGACGCGCGGCGACGGCGATCGGCAGGTCGCCGAGGTCGCGGCGCAGCTGCGTGTCGAGCGCCGGCCAGCCGCCGGGGCCGGGATCGGCGTAGACGGCGACGATGGTCTCGTCGCCGGCGCGGCGCACGTGGTGGTCGACGACGAACGCGAGCGGCGCCAGCACGGGATCGCCGGGCTCGACGAGGTGGGTGCGCGGCGCCGCGAAGCTGGCGAAGAACGCGCCGAAGTGGTCGGG